>CALFYQ010000153.1 GCA_937952085.1 uncultured Paracoccaceae bacterium
CCTCGGTCAGCCCGGCGATGAAACCGGCGATCTCCGCCGGCGCCAGCGCGCCGCCGTCCCGCTTCCGGGCGATGACCTCCTGCGGCCGCATCAATAGGCGTCGGCCGCCGGCGCCGCCCCCGATCCGCGCAACTCGGCGAGGAGCGCGCCGAGGACGCCCGAGGCGCCGATCCGGAAGGTCTCCGGCGTCGCCCAGCCCTTGCCCATGATCTCGTCGGCGAGCTCGACATAGTTCGCCGCGTCCCGCGCGGTGCGAACGCCCCCGGCCGGCTTGAAGCCCACCGTCTCGCCCTCACTCTCGCGCCAGTCCCGGATCGCCTCCAGCATCAGCCGCGCGGCGCGAAGCGTGGCGTTCACCTGCACCTTGCCGGTCGAGGTCTTGAGGAAATCCGCCCCGCCTTCGAGCGCGAGATCGGCGGCGCGGCGGATGAGGTCCGGCCGCTCCAGCACCCCGGTCTCGAGGATCGCCTTCACCTTCACGCGCGCCCCGGCGGCGCGCTTCACCCGCGCCACCCGGGTCGCCACCGCCTCCTCCCGGCCTTCGAGGAAGGTCTGATAGGGGATCACCACGTCGATCTCGTCGGCGCCGTCGGCGACGGCCTCCTCGGTCATGTCGGTCACCCGGCCGACATCCTCCTCGCCGCTCGGGAAGTTGACCACGGTGGCGATCCGCACCCCGCGATGGCCCACCAGCCGATGCGCCTGGGCGACGAAGCGGGGCCAGACGCAGAGCGCGGCGACATGGCCGTATTCGGTGAAGGCGCGCTCCGCCAGCGCGTCGATCGCCGCCGCGTCGCAGCCGTCGTCGAGATTTGTGAGATCGAGCGAGAAGAGCGCCCGATGCGCCGCACGGGAGAGCGAAGCCGCGTCGTCAGCCATTGAGAAAGCTCCCCGTGAAGGCGCGGAGCAGGGCGCGGAACCGCGCCTCGGCCTTCGCCGCCTCCGTCTTCGTCTCATGATGCGACAGCGCCGCGCCGGTCATCCCCGCGGCGAGATTGGTGATGACGGAGACGGCGACGACGGAAAGCCCGAGATGCCGCGCCATGATCGTCTCGGGCGCCGTCGACATGCCCACCGCATCCGCGCCGAGCGTGCGGATCGCCCGGATCTCCGCCGGGGTCTCGAAGGAGGGGCCGGAGAACCAGGCGTAGACCCCTTCGAAGATCTCGATCCCCGCCTCCTCCGCCCACCAGCGGAGCCGCATCCGCAGCTTCGGGTCGTAGGCGTCGACCATCGAGACGAAGCGGTCGTCCCCCGGCAGCCCGATAAGCGGGTCGCGCCCCGAGAAGTTGATGTGATCGGCGATCATCATCAGCGAGCCCGGCCCCATCTCCTCCCGCGTCGAGCCCGCCGCGTTGGTGAGAAAGAGCATCTCCGCGCCGAGCGCCTTCAGGCATTCGAGCACCGGGCGCATCGCCGCCGCCTCGCCGGCCTCGTAATAGTGCTTCCGCCCCGAGACCATCGCCACTGGAACGCCTTCGAGGGTCCCGAGCGTCAATGAGCCGGCATGGCCGCTGACGGTCGAGGCGGGAAAGCCCGGCAGTTCGGAAAAGGCGAAGCGCGCCGCCCCTTCCAGCTCCTCCGCCATCGCCCCGAGCCCGGAGCCGAGCACGAAGCCGATTTTCGGGACGAGCGCCGTCCGCCCCCGCACCGCCTCCGCCGCCGCGCTCATGGCCGCCCCCGCGCGCCGTGCGAGTCGGGGGCGGGGTCAAGGAACGCGCAGCGACCGGCGAATGCCGGCTTGTCCTTGAGGCCGCCCGCGACTCGCAGAACGCTCGACGAGGCGATCTGAGGGAGCAGCCGCTCCCTCAGACGCCTCCCAAGTAAACCGCCGCGACCACCACGCCTGCGCGACGCCGGAGGGTGCGCCCCCTCCCCGACAGGCAAACAGTGAAGGGGGCGACCGGGATAAACCCGCGCCGCGCTCACCCTTCGCCCTCCAGGCTGAACGCCTCGGGCAAGAGCCCGCCTAGCGAGAACCGCGCCCGCTCCCCCGTCGGCCCGCAGGAGATCACCGGCACGTCCGGCCCGCCGAACTCGGCGAGCTTCTGCCGGCAGCCGCCGCAGGGCGTGCAGGGCCGGGCGCTGGCGGCCCAGACCGCGACCTCGACGATCCGCGTCTCCCCCGCCATCACCAGGGCCGAAAGCGCCGAGGGCTCGGCGCACCAGCCCTGCGGATAGGAGGCGTTCTCGATGTTGCAGCCCGCATAGATCGCGCCGGAGGCGCCCCTCACCGCCGCGCCGACATGGAAGTTCGAATAGGGCGCGTAGGCGCGCTTCGCCGCCGCCTCCGCGGCCGCGATCAGCTCTGACGACATGCGGCCTCCCTGTCATTGCCGGCGGGGAGATTGCGCGCCCGCCCCGCCCGCTTCAAGCGCGAAGCGCCGCGCCTTCGAGCGCCGGGGCGAGGTCGCCATAGCCGGTGAAGCGGCGCTGATGCGCGAGGCCGAGCCGCGCCGCGGCCTCCCGCGCGAGCCGGTCGAGCGCCGGATCCTCCACCTGCGCGAGGTGGATCAGCGTCTCGTAGCCCCCGAAGATCATGTCCCGAAGCTCAGGCCGCCGGTCGAGCCCCATCGGCTTCCAGACGAAGGCGTCGAACTGCCGGACGAGGAAATCGGTGAGGTAGAAGGCCCGCATCTCCTCGTCGCCGCGCGCGGCGAAGACCTCGTTGCCGTCGAAGAAGGAATAGCAGTGGGGGCCGGCGATCCGCTCGACCCCCTCCTCTTCGCAGACCCGGTCGAGAAGCCCGCCCGTGCCGCAATCGGCGTAGAGCACATAGGCCTTCGCGTAGCCCTTCGCCCGGCCGGCGCGCACCGCCTCGCGCACCGCCTCGGGGATCTTCTGCGGGTAGAGGTGGAGCTTCGCCGGCAGGCAGCGAAGGTCGAGATGGGTCCAGCCGTTGAGCCGGATCAGCGCCAGCACCTCATGCGCCAGCGCCCCGCAGGCGACGAGGAGGACGCGGCCCTCCCCGCCCGGCGCGGTGTCGTCGAGCCCGGTCTCGGTCAGCGCCCTGTCGCCGACCGGGCCGGTCACGCGCTGGCCTGGTTGTGCTTGCGGGCGACGAGCGCCTTCGCCGTCTCCACCGCCACGGCGGCGTCGCGGCAATAGGCGTCGGCGCCGATGGCCTTGCCGAACTCCTCGTTCAGCGGCGCGCCGCCGACGAGCACGATGTAGTCGTCGCGGATGCCCTTCTCGACCATCGTGTCGATCACGACCTTCATGTAGGGCATCGTCGTCGTCAGGAGCGCGGACATGCCGAGAATGTCCGGCTGCTCCCGCTCGATCGCCTCGAGATACTTCTCCACGGCGTTGTTGATGCCGAGATCGGTCACCTCGAAGCCGGCCCCCTCCATCATCATCGCGACGAGGTTCTTGCCGATGTCGTGGATGTCGCCCTTCACCGTGCCGATCACCATGCGGCCGAGCCGCGGCGCGCCGGTCTCGACGAGAAGCGGCTTCAGGATCGCCATGCCGCCCTTCATCGCGTTGGCGGCGAGCAGAACCTCCGGCACGAAAAGGATGCCGTCGCGGAAGTCGTTGCCGACGATCCGCATGCCCTCGACCAGCGCCTTGGTCAGGATGTCGTAAGGCGCCCAGCCCCGATCCAGCAGGATGTGGACAGCCTCCTCGATCTCTTCCTTGAGACCGTCATAGAGGTCGTCATGCATCTGCTGCGTCAGCTCGTCGTCATCGAGCTCGGAGAGGATGATCTCTTCGTCGTCGGCCATGTCGAACCCCGATCGTGACGGCGCTTTCGTCACCTGACGCCTCATTGCGTCCAGGCAGGCGGCCCCGCGCCGCGAATGGCGACTTCCGCCCGCCGGAACGCGACCTCAGCCGCGCCGGCGGCGGCCTTCGCGGCGCTGCGGCGCGGCGGCGCCGGCGCCGTCATCCGGCGAGGAGAAGGCGCCGAGCTTTTCCGCCACCTCGTCCAGCGTCGGACGGCGGCCGCCCGGCGGCGTCGTCTCCAGCGCCCGGCGCATCGCGGCGATGTGCTCGGGCTTCGAGCCGCAGCAGCCGCCGATGATCCGCGCCCCGGAATCGCGGGCGATCACGGCGTAGTCGGCCATCAGCTCCGGCGTGCCGGAATAGACGATGGCGCCGTCCTGGTAGGAGGGGATGCCGGCGTTCGCCTTGGCGATGATCACCGCCTCCGGCGCCGCGGCCGAAAGGCCGAGCACGGTGCGGACGAGATCGGAAGCGCCGACGCCGCAATTCGCGCCGAAGGCGATGGGCGCCCGCGGCAGCATCGGCGCGATGGCGGCGTAACCCGAGGAGGTGACGCCCATCATGGTGCGCCCCGCCGTGTCGAAGCTCATCGTGCCGCAGAAGGGCGCGCCGAGCCGGGCCGCCGCCTCCGCCGCCGCGCGCATCTCCTCTTCCGACGAGATCGTCTCGGCCCAGAGCACGTCCGCGCCGCCGTCGAGAAGGCCGCGGCCCTGCTCCTCGAACATCGCCACAGCCGCGTCATGGGTCAGCGCGCCGACCGGCTCCAGCAGCTCCCCGGTCGGGCCCATCGAGCCGGCGACGATGATCGGCCGGCCGGCCCGGTCGGCCTCCTCGCGGGCGAGCTCCGCGGCGCGCCGGTTGAGTTCATAGGCCCGGTCCTGGGCGTGGTGGAGCTTCAGCCGCGCGCGGGTGCCGCCGAAGGAATTGGTCAGGATGATGTCGGAGCCGGCCTCGATGAAGCTCCGATAGAGAGCGCGGATCCGGTCCGGATGGTCGAAGTTCCAGAATTCCGGCGCCTCGCCGGCCTCGAGCCCCATCGCGAAGAGATTCGTCCCCGTCGCGCCGTCGGCCATCAGCCAGGGGCGGATCGCGAGAAGCTTCGACAACGGGTCAGACATCGGCGGTCTCCTTCGGGGCGCGGACCATATCGCACCCGCGAAGGGCGTGAAAGGGGCGACGCCCCGGATCGGCTCTGCTAGGTTTTCCGCCGGAAGGAAGGGGGAAATCCGGATGCCGCCGCGCCCGCCGCACAGGATCGCGCTCGCGCTCGCCTGCCTCGTCTTTCCCGGCCTCGTTTACGGGCTCTCCTTCTACCTCGTCGGCGGCAAGCTGCTCACGCCGCAGGCGCTCATGCCCGAAACGCTCGGCGTCGCCTTCGGCCCCGCGACGCCGGCGCGCTTCGCCGCCGACATGGCGGCGCGGGAGCGGTTCCTGATCGCCGCTGCGGCGATGACCGCGGTCAGCCTCGGCGCCCTCGCCTTCTCGCTTTCGCAGCTGGTCGAGAGCCGCGGGCCGCGCTTCGGCCTTCTGGCCGCGGTCGGCGCCACGGCGACCGGCCTCTTCGCCGTCGCGACGCAGGGCAACCCGCTCCGCGACCTCGCGGTGGAGCGGCCGGTCGCGCTGGCGATCCGGGAGGGCGCCACCTGGGGCCTCGCCGAGGCCTGGGCGGGCATTTCGCTCCTCGTCACGGCCAACACATTCATCGGCCTCGTCGCGGTCGGCGCGACGGCGCTTCGCTTCGCCGATCTCGCGCTCGGCCGGGACGGCCCGGCGCCCGACGCCGCCGCGCTCGCCCGGAACGGCCGGGCCCTGCGGGAGACGGTGCTGGCCGGCAGCGCGATCCTCACCTCGGCGACGGTCGCCACGGTCTTCTTCAACCAGTATCCGCTCTCGCTGATGGCGCCGCCGGCGCTCGACGTCTTCACCACCTTGAGCGGCATCGCCTCGGTGCGCTGGGGCGCGGCCTATTCGATCGTGCTGGCGACGGCCGCGGCTCCGGCGGCGGCGGCGCTGATCGCCGACCGGCGGCGCGCCGCGGCGAGCGGCCTCCGCCTCACTGACGAGGAGACGCGCTGGCTCTCCCGCGACGGGCTGGTGGAGAACCTGAAGACGCTTTCCGCCGTCGCCGGTGTCCTCGCCCCGGCCCTCGCGGCGCCGGCGATCGAGATCGTCAAGGCTTTCGCCGGATAGCGATCCCCGAAAGAGATCGGGGCGGAGCCGGCCCGGCCCCGCCCCGAAGGCGTTTCACTCGCGAAGCGGGCTGGCCGGTCAGACGACGCCGAAGGCCAGCATCGCGTCGGCCACCTTCTTGAAGCCGGCGATGTTCGCGCCCTTCACATAGTCGACATAGCCGTCCTTCTCGCTGCCGTGGCGAACGCAGGCGGCGTGGATGTCGTCCATGATCTTCCGGAGGGCGAGGCGCAGGTCCTCCTCGTCGCGGTGGAGCCGCGCGGAGTTCTGGCTCATCTCGAGGCCCGACATGCCGACGCCGCCCGCGTTCGAGGCCTTGCCCGGCGCGTAGAGGATGCGCGCGTCATGGAAGGCTTTGATCGCCTCCATGTCGCAGGGCATGTTCGCGCCCTCGGCGACGGCCTTGCAGCCGTTCTTCAGGAGCGTCTTCGCGTCGGCGCCCAGAAGCTCGTTCTGCGTGGCGCAGGGCAGCGCCGCGTCGCATGTCACGATCCAGGGCGTCTTGCCCTCGTGATACTCGCCGCCGAACTGCGCGACATAGGCGGAGATGCGGGCGCCGCGCTGCTT
>CALFYQ010000154.1 GCA_937952085.1 uncultured Paracoccaceae bacterium
GCGTTCGAGGGCGGGCGCTGGGAGGTGAACTGGACGCGCGGGGCGGAGAAGGCCGAGGGCTCCGACAGCCGGTCGGAGCCGAGACGCGCCTCGATTTCCTGGTAAGCGGTCTGCGCCGAGGCGGGAACGCCAAGGAGAAGCGCCAGAGCGACGCCTCCGATCCCCCCCGCCGCACGCCCTCGCAGCAGCACGTCCCCTCCCCACGCCGTAGCGCGCCGTCGAGCGGCGCGTGTGGTCAGAACGTGTCAGATAGCAGATTCAGCATTTTATGGAAACAGGTTAAACTGGGTTCTTAAACCTGTTTCGGAAGTGTGCCTCGGGCGACTCAGTCGGCGATCTCCCATTGCGGCGCGCGGACCGCCCCGAGCACCTTGGTGTCACCGCCGCGGGAGCTGGTGAGCGCCGCGGCCGCGCCGCTGCCCTCGCTGACCGCCGAGGCGAGCGGGCCCTTGTAGGGGCCATCCACGATCCGGGTCTCGCCATCCGCCATGATCATGGAGACGGTCGCGCCGGCCGGGATGATGACCGGCCGCGCATCGTCCACCACGTCGCCGACGCCGAGCGCCGGAGCGGAGGAGTCGAGGATGACGACATCGCCGGCCATCGCCGAACCGGCGATCAGAACCGTCGCGATGCACGCAGCCGCCGACCAACGCCGAGTCATCATAGGCCCCCTTCGCCTTTGGGTCGCCCGAATCCGAGCTTCCCTTTGGTGTCTACATAATAACCTGCGCGCCCCTCGCATGCCAGAAACTACACACGACGCGATGCGGCGACTTGATCAAGCCTCGCCGATCACCGCGCTCGTCTTGCCGGAGCGGAGCCGGTCGAGCTGCCAGCGCACCAGCGGGTCGGACGGATCGCGCAACTGGAGCTCCTCCAGCGCGGCGCGGGCCTTTTCCGGGGCGAGCTCGATCATGCCGAAGGCGGCCTCGTAGTCCCGCACGTAATCCTCGTCCGATTCCGTGTTCATCGCGAAGACGGAGACGAGGCGGCGCTTCCCCTTCAGCAGGATCTTGCCGATGGTCTGGAGCGGCGGCAGGCGGACGCCGGGATCGGCGTTGATCCGAGCCGCCTCCACCGTCTGTTCGCTGACGGCGACGCGGGTGCCGTAGCGCTTGTTGGCGTTCTCGAGCCGCGCCGCGATGTTCACCGCGTCGCCCATCGCGGTGTAGTCGAAGCGCGCGCGGCCGCCGAAATTGCCGACCACGGCGACGCCGGTATGGACGCCGATCCGGGTTACGCCGACGCGATAGGCAGAATTGCGGGCGCGGAAGGCCTGCGCGGCGCGGTCAAGTTCGGCGGCGCAGAGGAGCGCCTTCAGCGCGTGGTCGTCCATCGACCGCGGCGCGCCGAAATGGGCGACGATGGCGTCGCCGATGAATTTGTCGATGGCGCCGCCATGCGCGAGGATGATGTCGCTCAACTCGTCGAAGTACTCGTTGAGGAGGCGGGTGAGCTGATCCGGCGGCAGCTCCTCGGCGATGGTGGTGAAGCCCTCGATGTCGGTGAAGAGGAGCGAGATCTCGCGCCGCTCGCCGCCGAGCCGGAGCGCGTGCGGGTCCCGCGCAAGCTGATCGACCATCGCCGGTTCGAGATAGTGCGAGAAGGCGCGGCGGATGAACCGCTCGTCCCGCTGGACGAGATAGGAATCGAGGCTGATGCCGAGGAGCGCGCTGAGAAAGAGCCCGGCGAGCGCCGGCGCCACCGGAGAGAACAGCGTCTTGTCCGAGGCGAGGAGCCAGACGAAGCCGAGATAGGCGATTAGGATCGCCGCCGCCGCGCCGCTTTTCCATATAAGGTTCCAGCGCGTCAGGCCGATCGCCGCGCCGAGCGCGACCATCGCCGTGACGATGACCGAGACGAGCGCCGGCGAGGCGATGGGCGGCGCCCGGCCGTCGAGCAACTGGGTGAAGACCGCCGCCTGCACCACGACGCCGGGGATCGTGCGCCGGTTCGCCGGATCGACGCCGAGCGAGGTCTGGTGCCGGTCGGTCTGCTCGAGATCGGCGCCGATATAGACCGTGCGCCCCGCCAGCGCGCGGCCGAGCGCGACGCGCAGCGCCTCGTTCGGCGGGTCGGTGAGGCGGAGCGAGGGGATCTGCTGGAAGAGCGTCGCGTTGGCGTTTTTCGGCGGGGTCCAGTCGATCACCCCGCTGTCAGGCGGGTCCTTGCCGGTCAGCGCCTTCGCCGCCTCGCCGGAGAGCGAAAGCCGATCCGTCCCCGGCAGGCGCGTGATGAAGCGGCGGACCACGCCGTCATCGTCGGTGATGACGTTGGCGAAGCCGAGGGAGAGGCCGGATTCCTCGGCGAAATGGGCGAGATACCGGCTCTGCGCCTCGATCAGGCCGGAACGGGTGTCGCCCCAGGCGGCGACCTTGGCGCCGGGGAAGGCCTTCAGCGCCTCGATCAGCGCACGGTCCTTCTCCGACTCGGTGGGCTGGTCGAAGAGGACGTCGAGCACGATCATCTTCGCTTTGGCGTCGGCGAGCGCGTTCACCAGCCGCGCGAGATAGGCGCGGTCCACCGGCGAGCGGTAGGGGAACTGGACCAGCGTCTCCTCTGTCAGCGTGACGATGGCGACGCGGCTGTCCTGCGCCTCCTGCTTCGGGGCGAGGATCACGCGCTGGAAGTCGTTGAGCCGGGTCTCCAGCGCGGCGAGCGGCGGCAGCAGGCGGAACGCGACGGTGACGATGATGAAGGCCATCGCCGCGGAGCCGATCGCCCAGAACAGCCGCTCCGGCCGCCCGCGGCGCCGCGCGCGACGCTCCTTCCGCACTTTGCTGCGTTGCAGCATCCCCACCCCGCGCCCGATCTCGCTCGCCCCGGCGGGAGACTAGGCGCCTTGTGTTGACGAAACCAGACTTGTCGGCGCTGGCGGCTTGACTGCGGCGCGCCGCATGGTTCTCTCGGCGCCGCAGCATATGAGGCCCGCCATGCGCAATCTCGACCCGATCAACTATGTCTCGCCCGAGATCCACGCCTCGGACGTGCGCCGGATCTTCGCCGCCACCTGGCAGCTTCTCGGCCCCGCCGCCCGCCTCGCCGAGCGGGGCGACTACATCGCGGCGGAGATCGCGGGGCAGAAGGTTTTCGCGGTGATGACGCGGGACGGGCTCCGCGCCTTTCGCAATGTGTGCCGGCATCGCGGCGCGCGGCTCCTGCCGGAGGGGACGGGCCGCTGCGCGACGATCCGCTGCCCCTATCACCAGTGGGTCTGGTCCGACGACGGCTCCCTCCTCAACGTGCCCTGGTGGGGGGACGACCCGGATTTCCGGATGGAAGAGTGGAAGCTCGACGAGATCGCGCTCCGGGTCTGGCGCGGGCTGCTCTTCGTCTCGCTGAACCCCGAGGAAGAGTTCGAGGCGCAGCTCGGCGCGGCGGCGGCCGAGATCGCCGACGAGCCGATCGAGCGCTATTCATGGATGCGGGAGGAACGCCTCGTCTTCGACGCCAACTGGAAGATCTACACGGACAATTTCGTCGAGGGCTACCACATCCCCGGCATCCACCCGGCGTTCCACCGCGCCATCGAGTTCGACCGGTTCGAGACGGTGGCGCTCGACGGCATGGTGCGGATGACGGCGCCGCCGCGGGAAGGGCTCTTCTACCGCGGCAAGTGGCTCTGGATGTGGCCGAACTGGACGCTGTCGCTGTTCGAGGGGGGCATGAACACCTCCCGCATCAACCCGATCGACCATCGCCGGACCGAGCTGATCTACAACTTCTATTTCGAGGACGTCTCGCCGGAGGGCGCGGCGAAGCGCGACAAGACCATCGCCGACAACCTCGCCGTGGTGCGGGAGGATTTCGAGGTCTGCCTCGAGACGCAGAAGAACTACGAGAGCGGCGGCTATCGCTCCGGCCCGCTGTCGCCGCGGCATGAGAAGGGCGTGGTCTATTTCCAGGAGAAACTACGGGCGGCCGGCGCGCGCTGATCGGCGCGCGCCAGCACTTCGTTCAGCCGAGAAGATCCTCGATCCGGATCGGGAAGCGGCGGGGGCGCACCCCGGTCGCGTGCCAGACCGCGTTGGCGACCGCGCCGACCGTGCCGGTGATGCCGACCTCGCCGACGCCCTTGATCCCGAGCGCGTTTACGAAGGGGTCGTCCTCGTGGACCGTCAGCGCCTCCATCTCCGGAATGTCGGCGTTGGCCGCGAAGTGGTAGCCGGCGAGATCGGCGTTCACGATCCGCCCGGAGCGGCGATCCGTGATCGCCTCTTCGAGAAGCGCGAAGGAGACGCCCCAGACCATGCCGCCGAGAAGCTGGCTCCGCGCCAGCTTCGGGTTGACGATCCGGCCCGCCGCGAAGGCGCCGACGAGCCGCGTGGCGCGGACCTGGAAGAGATCCGGGTCCACCTTCACCTCGGCGAAGACGGCGCCGTGGGTGAACATGGCGCGGGCCGCCGCGTCCTCCGGGTTACGGGCGCACTTGCCGCCGCCTTCGAGCCGGTCGAGCCCGGCGCGGGCGAGGATCTCGGCGTAGCTCTCCCCCCGGTTTTCGTCCTCCGCGAGGTGGAGCCGGCCGTCGCGCCCGACGATCCGGGCGTTGCCGGCGCCGAAGAGCGGCGAGGCGGGCTGCTGGGCGGCGAGTTCAATCAGCTTCGCCACCGCCTCCGACCCCGCCGCGTGGATCGCGCCGCCCGCCGTGGCGGTGTGGCCCGAGCCGCCGGCGATGCCCGCGTCGGGAAGGTCCGAGGAGCCGGCGCGAAGCTCCACCTTCTCGACGTCGATGCCGAGCGCCTCCGCGCCGATCTGGGCGAGAACGGTCCAGGCCCCCTGCCCCATATCGGCGGCGCTGGTCTCGACGAGGCCGGTCCCGTCGGCGCGGAGCGTCGCCCGCGCCTCGGCCATGAACATCGGCGCCGGGAAGAGCGCCGAGCCCATGCCCCAGCCGATCAGGAAACCGTCCTTGTCCCGCATCGAGCGAGGCGCGAGCGGCCGGCCGGCCCAGCCGAACTTCGCCGCCGCGTCGCGGTAGCATTCGCGGAGCGCCTTGGAGGAATAGGGCCGGCCGGTCGCCGGGTCCGTTTCGGCGTAGTTGCGGAGGCGGAATTCGAGCGGGTCCATGCCGCAGGCAGCGGCCGCCTCGTCCACCGCGCATTCGAGCGCGGCGGAGCCAGACGCCTCGCCCGGCGCCCGGACCGGGCCGGGCGTGCCCTTGTCGGCGCGGACGCCCTCATGCGAGGCGCGGAGCGCGGGCGCGGCGTAGAGGTTGAGCGAGGCGTTCGAGGCCGGTTCGAAGAAATCCTCGAACGTGCTCGAAACCGCGCGGGTGAAGTGATCGAGCGCGGTGATCCGGCCGGATTCGTTGGCGCCGATGCGGAGCGTCTGCCGCGTCGCGCCGCGGTGGCCGACCGGGCCGAACATCTGGTCCCGCCGGAGCCCGAATTTCACCGGCCGGCCGAGCTCCCGCGCCGCGAGGATGGTGAGAAGCTGCGCGCCGTAGATGATCGCCTTCGAGCCGAAGCCGCCGCCGAGGAACGGGCTCCGCAGCGTCACGTTCTCGGGCGCCACGCCGAAATAGGCCGCGAAGGCGCCGCGTGAGAGGCCGATCGCCTGGTTGGGCGAGTCGATGGTCAGGCGGTCCCCGTCCCAGGCGGCGACGATGGAATGGGGCTCCATCGCGTTGTGATACTGGTCCGGCGTCTCGTAGACCGCCTCGATCCGCGAGGACGCGGCGGCGAGGCCGGCGGCGACATCGCCGACCGCCGTCGTCGTCGCCGCGCCGATGCCGACGGCGTTCGGCGCGAAGGGCGCGTCGCCGTCGAGCCCGACGCGGGCCGGCTCCGCCTCGTAGGTCGGCGCGAGGAGCCGGGCGCCCTCGGTCGCCGCCTCCAGCGTCTCGGCGAGGACGAGCGCGATGGGCTGGCCGGCGTAGCGGACGCGGTCGTTCTGCAAGGCCTCGGTGCGGAAGGCGAAGAAATGCGCCTTGCCGTCCGGATCGAGCGAAAGGCCGGGCCGGTTCTCCGGCGTCATCACATGGACGACGCCGGGATGCGCCAGCGCCGCCGCCACGTCGAGCGAGCGGACGCGGCCGCGGGCGATCGTCGCGTCGGCGGCGACGGCGTAGAGGAGGCCGGCCGGGTGATTGTCCGCCGCGTAGGTGGCGGCGCCGGTGACCTTCAGCGCGCCGTCGCGGCGGCTGAGCGGCTGCCCGCCGCCGGAGCCGAAGCGTGCGGGGGTGAAGGGAATTGCGTCAGGCATGGGCGGCCTCCTCGGGCAGGGAGGTGAGGACGGAGCCGGGCGAGGCGGGCGTTTCCGCCGGCGTTCCCGCCGCGGCGAGGAGGAGGGCGCGGAGCGCGAGGCGCTTCGCGAGCTCGATCTTGGATTCGTTGTCGCCGGAGGGCGCGGCACCTTCGAGCGCGGCCTCCGCGGCGCGGGCGAAGGCGGCCCTTTCGGGCTTCGCGCCGGCGAGGAGCGCCTCCGCCTTTCGCGCCCGCCACGGCTTCGCCGCGACGCCGCCGAGGGCGAGCCGGGCCTCACGGACAACCCCGCTCTCCAGCGTCAGCGATGCGGCGGCGGAGACTAGGGCGAAGGCGAAGGAGGTCCGCTCCCGGAGCTTCAGGTAGCGCGAATGGGCGCGGAACGCGGCCGAGGCGGGCGGCAGGCGGAGGCCGAGGATCATCTCGCCCGGCTCCAGCGCCGTCTGCCGCTCCGGCGTCTCGCCGGGGAGACGGTGGAAGTCCTCCAGCGGGATGTCGCGGCGCCCTTCCGGCCCGGCGACCTCCACCACCGCGTCGAGCGCGACGAGGGGGACGCAGAGGTCAGACGGGTGGACGGCGATGCAATGCTGGCTCCAGCCGAGCACGGCGTGGCCCCGCGCCTCCCCGCCCACGGCCTCGCAGCCGGTGCCCGGATTGCGCCGATTGCAGCGGGCGGCCGCGTCCTGGAAATAGGCGCAGCGGGTCTTCTGCATCAGGTTGCCGGCGAGCGTGGCGGCGTTCCGAAGCTGCCCAGAGGCGCCGGAGAGGAGCGCCTCGGCGACCGAAGGGAAGGCGGCGCGGAAGGCCGGGTGGCGGGCGAGATCGGCGTTCCGGACGATGGCGCCGATG
>CALFYQ010000155.1 GCA_937952085.1 uncultured Paracoccaceae bacterium
CGGAATGTCTCCAGGTGCCGCATTGCGCCTCCTGCGGTGCATTGAATGAACCGCTTCGGTGAATTCATAGCATTTCAGGAACAACCACGCGCATGAGACGCTTCGGCGCAGCACAGAGACTTTCCCCGACAGGAGACCGCGATGACGAGACTGACCCGCCGATCCTTCCTCGAAACCACGCTCGGCGCCGGCGCCATGCTGCCCTTCGCCAAGGCCTTTCCGGTGGCGGCCGCCGGGAAGGACGACACCGTCGTCGTGGTGATGGGCCAGACCATCAACAGCCTCGACCTCCACCGCACCGGCACCAACCGGCCGAGCTATCAGGTGGCGGTGAACTGCTATGACCGGCTGCTCTCCTTCGGCACGAAGACGATGCCCGACGGTTCCCTCAGCTACGACTACTCGAAGCTGGAAGGGGAGATCGCTGAGAGCTGGGAGGTCTCGGAAGACGGCCTCACCGTCACCTTCAAGCTGCGGCCCGACGCGGTCTTTCAGGACGGCTCCAAGGTGACGGCGGCGGATGTGAGATGGTCCTTCGACCGGGCCGTAACCGTCGGCGGCTTCCCGACGACGCAGATGAAGGCGGGCGGCCTCCAGCGGCCCGACCAGTTCATCGCGGCGGACGACGAGACCTTCGTCCTCAAGCTCGACAAGCCCTCGAAGCTCTCGCTGCCCGACCTCGCCGTGCCGGTGCCCTTCATCCTCAACTCGAAGCTCGCGCTCCAGCACGCCACCGCCGAGGACCCCTGGGCGACCGAATACGTCCACAAGAACACGATCGGCTCCGGCGCCTACAAGGTGATCCGCTGGGACCCGGGCCAGCAACTCGTCTATGAGCGGAACGACGACTGGAAGGGCGGACCGCTCCCCGGCGCGAAGCGGGTGATCCTCCGCGAGGTGCCGGCGCAGGCGACCCGCCGCGCCCTGATCGAGCGCGGCGACGTCCAGATGTCCTGGAACATCCCGAACAAGGACGCGAAGGAGCTCCAGGGCAAGGCGACCGTCTATTCGACGCCGATCGAGAACGCGATCTATGTCGTCGCTCTCAACTACAAGTTCGAGCCCTTCCAGGATCCGGATGTGCGCAAGGCCGTCGCCTGGGCGATCCCCTACGAGGAGATCTTCCAGACCGCCGCCTATGGCCGCGGCGTGCCGATGTGGGGCGGCAAGGGGATCGAGGGCGTCGCCTGGCCGCAGCCCTCGCCCTATTCGACCGATCTCGACAAGGCCAAGGCGCATCTCGACAAGTCGGGCTTCGCCGAGGGCTTCGACGTGCCCTTCTCCATCGACCTCGGCCAGGCGGACTGGATGGAGCCGGCCGCGCTCCTCATCCAGGAGAACCTCTCGAAGATCGGAATCCGCTCCGAGATCGACAAGATCCCGGGCGCCAACTGGCGCACCGCCTCGCTGGTCGAGAAGCGCCTGCCCATGAGCCTCGAAACCTTCGGCGGCTGGCTCAACTATCCCTGCTACTACTTCTTCTGGGCCTATCAGGAAGGCCACCTCTTCAACGCCTCCAACTATTCCAACCCGGAGGTGGAGACGCTGGTCGCCCAGACGCTGGACCTGCCGGTGGACCATCCGGACTACGCCCCGAAGATCCAGCGCCTCTTCGAGATCGCCTTCGAAGACCTGCCGCGCATCCCGCTCTGGCAGCCGGCGCTCAACGTCGCGGTGAACGGGGCGACGGGCTACGAGTACTGGTTCCACCGCGAGCTGGACGCCCGCAAGCTGGCGAAGGCCTGAGCCATGGCCGCCGCAACGCAGGGCCGCGTCGCGGCGGTCCTCTCCCGCCTGATGCAGGCGCTTCCAGTCGTCTTCGGGGTGGTGCTGGTGAGCTTCCTGCTCACCCGCGCCCTCCCGGGCGACCCGGCCGCCTATTTCGCCGGCGACGCCGCGACGCCGGAATCCATCGCCGAGACCCGGGCGAAGCTCGGGCTCGACAAGTCGATGCCGGAGCAGTTCCTGATCTATGTCGGCGATCTCCTCTCCGGCGATCTCGGCGTCTCGCTCTCCACTGGCCAGCCGGTGACGACCGAACTCGCCCGGCGCCTCCCGGCCTCCCTCGAGCTCACCCTGGTCGCCCTCGTCGTCTCTTGCGGTATCGCCATCCCGCTCGGGGTGCTGGCGGCGACGCGGCCCGGCTCCTGGATCGACCATCTCTGCCGGGTGCTGGTGACGGCGGGCGTCTCGCTTCCCACCTTCTTCACCGGCGTCGCGCTGATCTACGTCTTCTACTACCTTCTCGGCGTCGCGCCCTCGCCGATCGGGCGCCTCGATTTCGTCTATCTCGAACCTGACCGCGTCACCGGCTTCTTCCTGATCGACGCGGCGCTGGCGGGAGACTTCGAAACCTGGCTCGGCGCGCTCGAACAGCTCGCCCTTCCGGCGGCGACGCTCGCCCTCTTCACCCTCGCTCCGCTCGCCCGGATGACGCGGGCGGCGATGCTCTCGGCCCTCTCGTCGGATTATGTCCGCACCGCGAAGGCGGCGGGGCTCACCACCGGCAAGGTGCTCTTCGGATACGCCTTCCGGAACGCGCTCCTACCGGTCGTCACCACGCTCGGCATGGTCTTCTCCTTCACCCTCGGCGCCAACGTGCTGGTGGAAAAGGTCTTCGCCTGGCCCGGCATCGGCTCCTTCGCGGTCGAGGCGCTGGTCGCCTCCGATTACGCCGCCGTGCAGGGCTTCGTCCTCTGCATGGCGCTCCTCTTCGTGGCTCTCAACCTGGTGATCGACATGGCCTATGCGATGATCGACCCGCGGATCGGGTTCGCGGCGAAATGAGCGCGCTCGCCGAAGCCCCCCGCGCCCGCGGCGCCTGGGCCCATGTGGTCTATGTGCTGCGGGACAATCCGGTCACGCTCCTCTCCTTCTCGATGTTCGCAGTGATCCTCTTCGCCGCGATCTTCGGGCCGGCCCTCGCCCCCTACGATCCGCTGGCGACGGACGCCGCCTCCGCGCTCCAGCCGCCCTCGGCCTCCCACTGGTTCGGCACCGACAACCTCGGCCGTGACGTGTTCAGCCGGGCGCTGGTCGCCACCAGGCTCGACCTCCTGATCTCGGTCGCCGCCGTGCTCCTCAGCTTCGTCATCGGCTCCGTTCTCGGCGCCGCGGCGGGCTATTGGGGCGGCTGGGTGGACGCCGGTCTCTCCCGCGTGCTCGACACGATCATGGCCTTCCCGCTCTTTGTGCTGGCCATGGGCATCGTCGCGGCGCTCGGCAACACCGTCGAAAACATCGTCTACGCCACCGCCATCATCAACGTGCCCTTCTACGCGCGCCTCGTTCGGGCAGAGGTGAACATCCGGCGGGAGGCAGGCTTTGCTCTCGCGGCCCGGCTCGGCGGCAACGGCCATGTCCGCACCCTCGCCTTCCACATCTTCCCGAACGCACTGCCGCCGATGATGGTGCAGGTCTCGCTCAATCTCGGCTGGGCGATCCTCAACGCCGCGGGCCTCTCCTTCATCGGCCTCGGCGTCCGCCCGCCGACGGCGGAATGGGGGATCATGGTGGCCGAGGGGGCGAACTTCATCGTCTCCGGCGAGTGGTGGCTGGCGATCTTTCCCGGCCTCTGCCTGATGATCACCGTCTTCACCTTCAACCTCATGGGCGACGGCCTCCGGGACATCGTCGACCCCCGCCGGAGGACCTGACGATGCTGTCGATCAAGGATCTCGCGGTCTCCTTCCGCACGCGGCGGGGCGAGGTGGACGCCGTCCGCGGCGTCAGCTTCGAACTCGCCAAGGGGGAGACCTTGGGCGTCGTCGGCGAGTCGGGCTCCGGCAAGTCCGTCACCTCCTACGCCCTCATGCGCATCCTCGACGCCGGCGGGTGGATCAAGGCGGGGGAGGCGACCTATTCCGGCGTCGACCTCCGCCGCGCCTCCGAGCGGGAGATGCGGGACATTCGGGGCCGGGAGATCTCGATGATCTTCCAGAACCCCCGCGCCGCGCTCAACCCGATCCGCAAGGTTGGCGCGCAGATCGAGGACGTGCTTCGCCGCCACGGCAAGGCCACCTCCGCCAACGCCCGCGCGAAAGCCATCGAGGCGCTGGAGGCGGTGCGGATCAACGACGCCGCCGCCCGCGCCGAGGCCTATCCGTTCGAGCTTTCGGGCGGCATGTGCCAGCGCATCGTCGTCGCCATCGCGCTGGCCTGCGACCCGCGGCTCCTGATCATGGACGAGCCGACCACGGGGCTCGACATCACAACCCAGAAGGCGGTGATGGACCTGACGCGGGAGCTGATCCGCGAGCGCGGCATGAGCGCCATCCTCATCACCCACGATCTCGGCCTCGCCTCGGAATACTGCGACCGGCTGGCGGTGATGAAGGACGGCAAGATCGTCGAGACCGGCCCCGCCGCCTCCGTGTTCGGCGCGCCGCAGGACGTCTATACCCGACGCCTCGTCGACGCGACGCCGCGGCGCGGCGTCTCGATCCGCTCGCTCCTTCCGGCCGAGGCCCGCACCGCGCCGCCGCCCCGTCCCGCCCTCGGCGGCCCGCTCCTGGAGGTGCTGCGGCTCGAAAAGGCCTATCCGGGCAAATCCGGCCCGGTTCGCGCCGTGAAGGGCGTGACCTTCACGATCCGCGAGGGCCAGAGCGTCGGGCTCGTCGGCGAGTCGGGCTGCGGCAAATCCACCACCTCCTCGATGCTGGTCCGGCTCCTCGACGTCACCTCGGGCTCGATCCTCTTCCGGGGGGAGGACATCGCCGCGATCCCGGCGAAGGATTTCATCCGCCACCCGCTCCGGCGGGATATCCAGATGGTCTTCCAAGACGCGACGGACAGCCTCAACCCGCGCCACGCCGCCCGCGATTCCATCGCCGATCCGCTCCGCCGGCTCGCCGGCCTTTCCGGTGCAAGGCTGAAGGCGAAGGTGGAGGAGGCGGCGGAGCTCGTCGGCCTTCCCATCCACCTCCTCGATCGCTTCCCGCACCAGCTTTCGGGCGGGCAGAAGGCGCGCGTCGGCATCGCCCGCGCCGTGGCGCTCGACCCGAAATTCCTGATCCTCGACGAGCCGACCGCCGCGCTCGACGTCTCGATCCAGGCGGTGGTGCTGAACCTTCTCGCCGATCTCCGGGCCAAGCTCGGGATGACCTATCTCTTCGTCTCCCACGATCTGAATGTGGTGCGTCTTCTCTGCGACCATGTCATCGTCATGAAAGGCGGTGAGATCATCGAGCAGGGCCCGGCCGAAGAGGTGATGGACCGGCCCGCCCACCCCTATACGAAGAGCCTGCTGGACGCCGCGCCCCAGCCGCCGGCGCCGGCGCCCCGGCTCCGCGCCGCCGTGTGAGGAAACATGACGAGCCTTGAACGCCTGCCCTTCACCCTATCCACCCTCGCCCACGCCTATGCGGCCGGCGCGACGCCGGAGGCGGTGATCCGCGAAGCCTATCGCCGCCTCCGCGCGGCGAGCGATCCCGGCATCTTCATCCATCTCGCCGCCGAGGAGGACGCGGTCGCGGCGGCCGCCGCGCTCGGCGCCTACGACCCGGCGCGCCCGCTCTGGGGCGTCCCCTTCGCGGTGAAGGACAATATCGACGTCGCCGGGATGCCGACGACGGCCGCCTGCCCCGCCTGGGCTTACTTGGCCGCAGCGGACGCCTTCGTCGTCGCCAAGCTCCGCGCGGCTGGCGCGATCCCGCTCGGCAAGACCAATCTCGACCAGTTCGCCACCGGTCTCGTCGGGGTGCGGAGCCCCTACCCGATCCCGCGGAACGCGCTTGACGCGGAGATCGCGCCCGGCGGCTCCTCCTCCGGCTCAGCCGTCGTCGTCGCGCTCGGCGCGGTCGCCTTCGCGCTCGGCACCGATACGGCGGGCTCTGGCCGCGTGCCGGCCGCGCTCAACAACATCGTCGGGCTGAAGCCGACGCTCGGAACGCTTTCGGCGACCGGCTGCGTCCCCGCCTGCCGGACGCTCGACACCATCTCGATCTTCGCGCTCTCGGTCTCGGACGCCCATGCCGCCTACCGCGCCGCCGCCGGCTTCGACGCCGCAGACGCCTATTCCCGCCCGATCCCGACGCCGCCGCCCGCCGCGCCGCTCCCTGCGCCGAGGATCGGCGTGCCGGATGCGGCGAGCCTTCGCACCTTCGGCGACGAGGTTCAGGCGGAGAGCTTCCGCGCCGCCGTCGCCGCCGCCAAGGCCCGCGGCGCGAATGTGACGGAGATCGACTTCGCCCCGCTCTTCGCCGTCGCCGAGATGCTCTACGAGGGCGCCTGGGTGGCCGAGCGGCACGCCGTCATCGCCGACCTGATGGCCTCGAACCCGGACGCGATCCACCCCGTCACCCGCGCCATCGTCGGCAAGGCGCTCAACCTCTCGGCCACGGACGCCTTCCGCGGCGTCTATCGCCTCGCCGAGTTGCGCCGCGCCGCGGAGCCGATCTTCGCGGCGACGGACTGCCTCATGGTCCCCACCATCCCGCGCTTCGTCACCCGCGCGGAGCTGGAGGCGGACCCGATCGGCCCGAACTCGATGCTGGGGACCTACACCAACTTCGTGAACCTCTTGGACCTGTGCGCCCTCGCCGTGCCCACCGCGGCGCGCGCGGATGGCCGTCCGGGCCATGTCACGCTGATCGCGAAGGCGGGGGCGGATGCGATGCTGGCCGCCGAGGCGCTCCGCATCGAGGCGGAGGCGATGGTCTCCCCCGGCGCGACCGGATGGGCGCCCGAGCCCGCCGCGCCGGCGGCGACGGAGCCCACGGCGGGTGAGATCGCGCTCGCCGTCTGCGGCGCGCACATGTCCGGCCTGCCCCTCAATCACGAACTGACGCGGCTCGGCGGCCGCTTCCTGAGGGAGGCCAGGACGACGGGCGATTACCGCTTCTACGCCCTCGCCGGCGGGCCGCCGAAACGGCCGGGCCTCGTCCGCCAGGCGGCGGGCGGCGGGGCGGAGATCGCGCTTGAGATCTGGGCGCTGCCTTCCGCCGCTTTCGGCGCCTTCATCGCCGGGGTGCCGGCGCCGCTCGGCATCGGCACGATCCGGCTCGCCGATGGCGGCGCGGTTAAGGGCTTCCTCTGCGAGGACGCCGGAACGGCCGGCGCGGAGGATGTCACCAGCCTCGGCGGCTGGCGCGCCGTCCTTGCTCGCGCCGCCGCCGCCTGATCCCGGAAAAGGAGAGCGCCGCGCGGGTTTCCCCGCGCGGCGCCGGTCCGTCCCCCGGTCTGACCGCTTAGGCGGCCTTCTTGCCGTCCAGCGCCTCGTCCACGCGACGCGCCGCCTTCGCCTCGTCGAGGCGCTCCACGGCCGCGACCTCGCGGGTCAGCCGCTCCAGCGCCGCCTCGTAGAGCTGACGCTCGGAATAGGACTGCTCCGGCTGGTCCTCGGCGCGGTGAAGATCCCGCACCACCTCGGCGATCGAGATGAGATCGCCCGAGTTGATCTTCTGCTCGTATTCCTGGGCGCGGCGGGACCACATGGCGCGCTTCACCCGCGCGCGGCCCTTCAGCGTCTCCAGCGCCTTGGTGACGAGTTCCGGAGACGAGAGGGAGCGCATCCCGACCGA
The DNA here is from genome assembly GCA_937952085.1 of uncultured Paracoccaceae bacterium. Classification (GTDB taxonomy): domain Bacteria; phylum Pseudomonadota; class Alphaproteobacteria; order Rhodobacterales; family Rhodobacteraceae; genus Pikeienuella. The sequence continues at coordinate 7,521 of CALFYQ010000155.1, forward strand.
ATTCGCCTTCGCGGTGGGCACGCGCAGGGTCATCTTCTCCTTCTCGAAGGAGATCACGAAGAGCTCGAGCTTCAGGCCCGCGATCTCCTGCTCCTCGATCGAGATGATCTTGCCGACGCCATGCGCCGGATAGACCACGTAGTCGTTCGCACGGAAATCGCCCTTGGTCTTCGCCATCGTCATTTGCCGTTCCGCTCCACTCTCTCTTGCCGTCTGCGCTCCAGAGCGCAGAGAAGGGCCGCCTCTCCATCCCCCTCGGATGGCGAAGTTCGCCCGTTTTCAGATGGCGCCACTCTCCCAGCTCGCGCCGGCGATGCGGCGCATTAGCGCCGGAAGCGGCGCGAACGTGACGATGATATAGCAGAAAATCGGGGCTTTCGCTACTCCCCGGAGGCTTAACGCCGCATCGGCGCGTCGCAAAAAGCGCGACGCCTCGTCTTGGAGTGATCAGTCCCCGTCGCCCGGCGCTTCGCTGAAGTACTTGTCGTACTTGCCGGATTCGCCGTCGTGCTTCTCCGCGTCGGCGGGCGGTTCCTTACGAAGCGTGATGTTCGGCCAGAGCTTTGAAAACTTCGTATTAATCTCCAGCCATGATTCTAGACCGGGCTCTGTGTCGGGGCGAATCGCATCCGCCGGGCATTCCGGCTCGCACACGCCGCAGTCGATGCATTCGTCCGGATGGATGACGAGCATGTTCTCGCCTTCGTAGAAGCAGTCGACCGGGCAGACTTCCACGCAGTCCGTGTATTTGCACCTGATGCAGTTGTCGGTGACGATGTAGGTCATCCGGCCCTTCCCGATGCGCGGCCCCGATGCGCGCTGGCGTCCGGGCACATAGACCGGCCGGCGGCGCGCATCAAGGCTCGGCCTCCGCCTGCGCCGGCGGATCGAGATCTTCATAAAGCTCCGCCGCCTCCGAAGCCGGCCCGCGCCGGGCGCCAAGGCCCCGCACCCGCACCACCCGCACCCCGCCCGCCTGGCGGAAGGTGAGCGCGTCGCCGGGGCGGACCTTGGCGTGCGCCTTCTCCGAGCGGGCGCCGTTGAGGCGGAAGCCGGCCTCCGCCGCCTTCAACGCCAGCCCCCGCGTCTTGAAGAACCGCGCGCGCCAGAGCCAGACGTCGATGCGAAGCGCGTCCTCTTCGCCTTCGGCCAAGTCTCAGCGCTTGAGCTGGCTGAGGATGGCGAAGGGGCTGTCGGGGTCCGGCGCCTTGTCGCGGGGCCGACGCTCCTCGCGGGGCTTCTGCTCCGCCTCGCGGCGCTCCCGGTCCGGCTTGCCGCCCTTCTGCGGCCGCCTGCCGCCCTTGCCTTCGGGCCGGCCGCCGGGCTTCGCGTCGTTCCGCGGACCGCCGCCTCGCCGTTCCGGCCGCTCGCCCCGCTGCGGCCGACGCGCGGCCGCGAAGAACGTGAAGAAGACCTCCGTCTCCGGCGTCTCCAGGGCCGCATCCGCCGGCGCCTCTTCGGCCGGAGCCGCTTCGGCAGTCGTCTCCGCCGCAGCCTCAGGCGCTTCGGCCGGCGTCTCCGCCGGCGCTTCCGTCGCCTCCGGCGCGGCAGCCGCCTCGGCGGTCGGCGTCTCCGCCGGAGCTTCCGTCGAGTCGGGCGTGGCGGCCTCCCCGGTAGCCGGCGTCTCGGCCGCCGCTTCCGCCGCAGGCGCGGCCTCATCCGGCTTCGGCTCGACCCGGACGGGCTTCGGCCGCTCGCCGCGGTCGGCGCGCCAGCCAAGGCCGGCCATCAGGTCGGCGAACTGCTCCAGCGTCAGGCCGGTGATCGAGAGCATGTCCGGCGTCGCCTCGAACCCGGCGCGACCGTCCCGGTCGCGGAGGAGGTCGGCCAGCCGCTCCAACATGTCGATACGGATGGCCCGCGTCCCCGCCAGCCGGTAGCCAGACCGGATGTAGAAGCCGGCCGGCGCCCCCATCACCTTCGGGATGGTCACGAGGCCCGGCGGCGGCGCCGGCGGAATCTCGTCCAGTTTCTCGGCCAGCCCCCAGAGCACGAGCCTGAGCCGCGTCGGCGCCGGCTTGAGAAGCAGCGGCATGAACACCGAGTGCTGCCCGAACCGCACGCCGTGCTTGCGAAGCGCGGCGCGGCCCTCCTGGTCCAGCGCCTTCACGTCCTCGGCGATCGGCCGGCGCTCCAGGACGCCGAGCCCCTCGACGAGTTGGAAAGCGACGCCCTTCGCCATGCCTTTGAGCGCCTCGTCGTCGCGCATCTCGATCAGCGGCTGGAAAAGCGCGGAGACGCGCCGCGTCACCCAGTGGCCGAGCCGCCGTTCGATCTTCTGAACCGTCGCCGGCTCGATCTCCTCGTCGGCGAAGACCCGCACGACCGGCGAAAGAGCGTCCGCGCCGGGTTCCAGCCGGCCGACCGCCAGCTCACCCCACATCAGCCCGCCCTGCTCGGTGACGTCGATCTCCGAATCGGGCGCGTTGTAGAAGCGGTCCGCGCGGTGCGCGAACCAGCCCTGCAGCGCCGCGAACGAGGCCGAGCGCAGGCGCTTGCGCTCCTCCGCCGTCGCGGCCGGGTCCGCGACAAAGCGGAAGCCCTCCACCCGCCCGAGCGTCTCGCCCTCCGCGACGACCTCGCCGCTTTCGGTCACGTCCGCCACCAGCTTCTCCCTCTCCTTCAACCGGCGCATCAGGACCGAAGTCCGCCGGTCGACGAATTCCCTCGTCAGCGCAAGGTGCAACGCGTCCGAGAGGCGGTCCTCCACCTCGCGGGCGCGGCCGCGCCACTCGCCGGGATCGTCGAGCCAGCCGCCGCGATTCGCGACGTAGGACCAGGTCCGCATATGCGCGAGCCGGCGGGAGAGCGCGTCGATGCCCCCTTCCGTCCGGTCGAGCCGCGCGATCTCGCCCGCGATCCAGTCCGTGGGTATAGCGCCCTCGTCGGAGACGAGAAACCGGAATATCCGCCCGACGAGCCGGGCGTGTTCGACGTGTGACACCTTGCGGAAATCGGGGAGCTGGCAGGCGTCCCAGAGCCGGCGCACCGCCGCGCCGCCCTTGGCCGCGGCGCGCGCTTCCGGGTCCGCCCAGAGAGACTTCAGCGCGAGAAGGTCGTCCGCCTCCCGCGCCCGGCGGAGGCCGGCATGCGGCGAAGGCGCCTCCAGCGAGCCGATCAGCGCCGGCACGGAGCCGAATTCGAGCGCCGCGCTCCGCCATTCAAGCGGCCCGAGCGGTTCGAACCGGTGGGCGACGATGTCCGCCGCCACCTCCTCGTCCAGCTCCTCCGCGTCGCCGGTGACGCCGAAGGCGCCGTCGGCCCGGTGCCGCCCGGCCCGGCCGGCGATCTGCGCGATTTCCGAAGGAGTCAGCCGCCGCGGCCGCCGCCCGTCGAACTTGGTGAGCCCCGCGAAGGCGACGAAGCCGAGATCGAGGTTCAGCCCCATGCCGATCGCGTCGGTCGCGACCAGATGCTCCACATCGCCGTTCTGGTAGAGCGCCACCTGCGCGTTCCGGGTCCGGGGCGAGAGCGCGCCCATCACCACCGCCGCCCCGCCCTTTCGCCGGCGCAAGAGCTCGGCGATGGCGTAGACCTCGTCCGCCGAGAAGGCGACGATGGCCGAGCGCGGCGGCAGGCGGGAGAGCTTCTTCCGCCCCGCATAGGTCAGATGCGAGAGCCGCGGCCGGGAGGAGACGCGAATCTCCGGCAGGAGTTGCGCCAGCCGCGGCCGGATCGTCTCTGCGCCGAGGAACAGCGTCTCCCGCCGCCCGCGGGCGCGGAGCAGCCGGTCGGTGAAGACATGGCCGCGGTCCGGATCGGCGCAGAGCTGGATCTCGTCCACCGCGACGAAATCCGCCCCCCAGTCCAGCGGCATCGCCTCGGTGGTGCAGACCCAGTACTGCGCCGCGGCGGGGATGATCTTCTCCTCGCCGGTCAGGAGCGCCACCGCGCCGGGCCCGCGGAGCGCCGCGACCCGGTCGTAGACCTCCCGCGCGAGGAGGCGCAGCGGCAGGCCGATGATGCCGCTCGCATGCGACAGCATCCGCTCGACCGCGTGATGCGTCTTGCCGGTGTTTGTGGGTCCGAGCACCGCCTCGACGGCGCCGACCCGAAGGGCCGCGGGGGCGTTCACGTCAGAGCCTCCGGCCGCGCGGCGGGCGTCAGAGCGCCCGGCCGTCCACTTCGGGCGAAAGACGGCGGATCGCCTCCTCCGCCGGCTCCAGCGAGGGATAGAGGCGCGCGGCCTCCCGCCATGCGCGCATCGCGGCGTCCTTCCGCTCCAGCCGTTCGAAAATCATCGCAAGCCCCGCAAGCGCCGAGAAATGCCGCGGCTCGATCGCCAGCGCGCGCTCGATCTCGTAGACCGCGCGGCCGTAATCCTCCTGGATGTAGGCGAGCGTCGCCGCCGCGTTCCAGCCTTCGGCGAAATCGGGGGCGAGCCGGGTCAGCGCGGAAAGGTGCATCCGCGCCCGCTCGTAGTTCTTCTCGTGCATCGCCTTCCGGGCGCGCTCGAGCAGGAAGTCCATGCTGTCCGAACCGGATTTCGACATCTCCCGCCGGATCTCGTCCGCCACGCCCTCGGCGGCGGTCCCATCGGCGACCGCGAGGTCGGCGAAAAGCCGGTCCAGCTTTTCCGCATGGGTCTCGTCCAGCGGCGGAGGCGGCGGCGCGCCGGCGATCTCCTCGTCGGTGGCGGCGGGCTGCGCCTGGGCGGCGAACGGCGCCGCGAAAGCGAGGGCGACAAGGATCGGGCCGATTGCAAGCTCGCGCATGATGGAGATGATGGGGCTGCGGAGGCCCCGAGGCAAGGCGGGATGCGCCTCCTGCCTGCGACGGGAGCCCGCATGAAGGAAGACGCCGCGCCGCTCTACAACGAGCTTGCGGGCGCGCCGGAGCACGGCCGCGCCTTCTGGCTCCGCGCCGGCCGGCGCCGGATCCGCGCGGCGGTCTGGGAAGGGTCGGGGCGCGGGACCGTCCTCATCTTCAACGGCCGCACGGAATACATCGAGAAATACGGCGCCGTGGTCGCCGCGCTGGTCGGGCGCGGCTTCGCCGTGGCGACGCTGGACTGGCGCGGCCAGGGGCTTTCCGACCGGGCGCTGCCGAACCCGCTGAAAGGCCATGTCGGCGAGTTCGCCGCATATCAGCGCGATATCGACGCGCTCCTCGCCGCGCCCGCATTCGCCGCGCTCGGCGGGCCGCTGGTGCTCCTCTGCCATTCGATGGGCGGCTGCATCGGAACGCGCGCGCTCCTCGAGGAGCGGGTCGCGCCGGCGGCGACGATCTTCTCGGCGCCGATGCTCGGGCTCTCCATGTCGCCGCCGGTCCGGCTCTTCGCGCGACTCGCGGTTTCGCTTTCGGACCATTTCGGCTGGCAGAGCGCCTTCGCGCCCAACCCGGGCGGCTCCAAGCCCTATGCGCTGAACCAGGCCTTCGACGGCAACGTGCTGACCTCGGACGAGGAGAGCTATCTCTGGTTCCGCCGGCAGCTCGAGGCGGAGCCGGGCTTCGCGCTGGCCGGGCCGACGCTCGGCTGGCTCGGCGCGGCCCTATCGGAGACCGAGGCGCTCGCCGCCGGGCCGGCGCCGGAAACGCCGGCGCTCTACTTTCTCGGAACCGACGAAGCCGTCGTGGAGCCGGAAGCGATCCGCGCCCAGGTCGCGAAATCGGCGGAGGCGCAGCTCGTCGAGTTGCCGGGCGCGCGGCACGAAGCCTTCATGGAGCGCCCTGAGATCCAGGAGCGGCTCTGGGACGAGATCGACCGCTTCCTGCGGTCCCGCCGCCTCTGAGGCTCAGGCGAAGGGCGCGAGAAGCGCCAGCGCCTCTGCGTGGAGCGCCGCGTCGCCGGCGGCGATCACCTTGCCGCCCTGATCGACCGGGCGGCCCTTCCAGTCGGTGACGAGCCCGCCCGCCGCCTCGATCACCGCGATCGGCGCCTGCACGTCATAGGGTTGCAGCCCCGCCTCGATGACGAGATCGGCCTGGCCGAGCGCCACCAGCGCATAGCCGTAGCCGTCGAGCCCGTAGCGGGTGAGGCGGACCCGGTCCCGCACCGCCTCAAACCCGGCGCGCTCCGTCGCCGTGCCGACTTCCGGGAAGGTCGAGAGCAGGATCGCCTCGGAAAGCGAACGTCCCTTCCGCACGCCGAGCGGCCGCGCCTCCGCGCCCCGCCGCCATTCCGCGCGGCCCGGGCCGCCGATCAGCCGCTCGCCGGTAAATGGCTGGTCGATCACCCCGATCCGGGGCCGCGCGCCGTCGTGGAGCGCGATCAGCGTGGTGAAGACCGGCGCGCCGCAGAGAAAGGCGCGGGTGCCGTCGATCGGGTCCAGCGTCCAGGAGAGGCCGCTGACGCCCGCCTTCGCGGCGTGTTCCTCGCCGAGAACGCCGTCGTCCGGCCGCCGCGCCGCAAGGACCGCGCGCATCGCCGCCTCGGCCTCGCGGTCCGCCTCGGTCACCGGGTCGAACCGGCCCTCGCCCTTGTCGTCGGCCGAGAGCGACGCGCTTCGGAACCAGCGGAGCGCCGGGCCCCGCGCGGCGTCGGCCACCGCCTCGGCGACCTCGACAAGTCCTGCGATTTCCTCGTCGCGCATCGCGCTCTCCCCGGCTGATGGCCGGGAGCGTGTCCGCGCGCGCCATGGCGGTCAACCCGCCGGAAAATGCGAGCGGGCCCGCGCCTCCCCCAGGCGCAGGCCCGCAATGCCCCACCCCGTCCGTCCTTCGCCTCCACGCGAAGGCGGACGCACCCCTCAGGCGGCGTCGCTCAGCACGCGCGCCAGCTCGAAGAGCCGACGGCGCTGCGCTTCGGGAATGGAGTAGTAGGAGCGCACGAGCTCGAGCGCCTCCTTGTCGGCGAGGAGATCCCCCTGCGCCGCCCGCGCCTCGGCCTCGGCCGGTTTCGCGTCGGCGCCCTCGAGCCCCTCGAAGAAATAGCTGATCGGAACATCGAGCGCGTTGGCGATGTCCCAGAGCCGGGAGGCCGAGATCCGGTTCATGCCGGTCTCGTACTTCTGGATCTGCTGGAACTTGATGCCGACCTTCTCGCCGAGCTGCTGCTGGGTCATCCCAACCATCCAGCGCCGCTGCCGCGCGCGCATCCCGACATGGACGTCCACCGGGTGCTTCATCTTCATCTCCCACAAGCGCCTTCGCCTGAAGGTTGTTGAAGCAAGTCCCGTGCCAAAACCTCTCGTTGATCGCCCAGAGCGACTCTTTTTTGTCAGGGCTCGCTAATTGGTTGTAGAGACGGGGAGAATTTTCTGATCCTAGCGGCCCTTCGGCGCTGCGAAAAATCGCACGACGCCGGGGCTCTGGGTAATTTTATCCAACTTCGCAGATTGCGTCGCATTCTGCGAAGTTTCCCGGTCAGTCTTTCGCGTTCCGCAACTCACGCTTGCGCTCATGCGGGTCGAGATGGCGCTTCCGCAACCGAAGGTGGCTCGGCGTCACCTCGAGAAGTTCGTCATCCCCGAGATAGGCGATCGCCTGCTCGAGGCTCATCCGCAGCGGCGGCGTCAGCGTCACCGCGTCGTCCTTGCCGGCGGCGCGGATGTTGGTGAGTTTCTTGCCCTTCAGCGGATTGACCTCGAGATCGCCCGAACGGGCGTTCTCGCCGATGATCATGCCCTGGTAGATCGGCTCGCCGGCCCCGATGAAGAGCTTGCCGCGCTCCTCGAGGTTCCAGAGCGCATAGGCCACCGAATCTCCCTGCTCGATCGAGATGAGAACGCCGTTGCGACGACCGGGGATCGGCCCGCGATGCGCGCCCCAAGAATGGAAGATCCGCGCCAGCACGCCCGCGCCGCGCGTGTCGGTCATGAACTCGCCATGATAGCCGATCAGCCCGCGCGAGGGCGCCAGGGCGACGATGCGGGTCTTGCCGCCGCCGCCGGGCCGCATCTCGCGGATCTCGGCCTTGCGCTGGGTCAGCTTCTCGATGACGGAGCCGGCGTATTCCTCATCGACATCGACCGTCACTTCCTCGATCGGCTCCAGCCGCTCGCCGCCCTCCTCGCGGAAGAGGACGCGCGGGCGGGAGATCGAAAGCTCGAACCCCTCGCGCCGCATCGTCTCGATCAGGACGCCCATCTGCAGTTCGCCGCGGCCGGCCACCTCATAGGCGTCGCCCTCCGGCGTCGGCGTGACGCGAAGCGCGACATTGCCCTCGGCCTCCCGCATCAGCCGGTCGCGGATCACGCGGGACTGGACCTTGTCGCCGTCCCGCCCCGCATAGGGGCTGTCGTTGACGCCGAAGGTGACGGAGATCGTCGGCGGGTCGATCGGGCGGGCGGCGATGGCCGTCTTCACCTCGGGCGCGGCGAGCGTGTCGGCCACCGTCGCCTTCGCCATGCCGGAGAGGGCGACGATGTCGCCCGCCTCGGCGCGCTCCACCGGCTGCCGCTTCAGGCCGCGGAAGGCGAGCACCTTGGAGACGCGGAACCGCTCGATCTCCGTCCCGTCGCGCGACATTGCGCGAAGCTGGTCGCCCGGCGCCACCGCGCCCTGCTCGATCCGCCCGGTCAGCAGCCGGCCGAGGAACGGGTCCGCCTCCAGCGTCGTCGCCAGCATGGCGAAGGGCTCGCCCTCGCGCCCCAACTGGGCCGGGGCGGGAATGTGGGAAAGCACGGTCTCGAAAAGCGGCGCGAGGTCCTTCCGCTCGTCCTCCATCGAATGCGCCGCCCAGCCGGAGCGGCCGGAGGCGTAGAGCACCGGAAAATCGAGCTGCTCCGCCGTGGCGTCGAGGGCGACGAAAAGGTCGAACACCTCGTCGAGCGCGCGGTCCGGCTCCGCCTCGGGCTTGTCCACCTTGTTCAGCACCACGATGGGCCGAAGCCCGAGCGCCAGCGCCTTCGAGGTGACGAACTTGGTCTGCGGCATCGGCCCCTCGGCTGCGTCCACCAGGAGCGCGACGCCGTCCACCATCGAGAGGATGCGCTCCACTTCGCCGCCGAAATCGGCGTGGCCGGGCGTGTCGACGATGTTCACCCGCGCGCCGTTCCATTCGACCGAAGTGCACTTGGCGAGGATGGTGATACCCCGCTCCCGCTCCAGGTCGTTCGAATCCATCGCCCGCTCGTCCATCGCCTGGTTGGCGCGGACGGCGCCGGACTGCTTCAGCATCTG
>CALFYQ010000156.1 GCA_937952085.1 uncultured Paracoccaceae bacterium
CCGCGCCGACCAGATCCTCCGGCTGGAGCGGGACCACCGGCTCCGGAGCCCCGTCGGCTTCGAAGGGCGGATCGGCCTCGAACGCCGCGCGGGCCGGCCCGGCGCCGAAGGCGATCTCGGTCAGCAGGACGCGCGCCGGGCTCTCGAACCGCGCGCGATAGGTCTCCGGCGAAAGCCCCTCCTCCGCGCGCCCGGACGCCGCCGCTTCCGCCTCGCCCGACCAGAAGAGGAACCGCCAGCCGCCGTCGATCCTCACCTCGTACCGCCCCGGCGCGCCGGAAAGGGTCAGCGCCAGTTCGCCGACCGGCAGGCCCGCCAGCGTCACGTCGTAGATCTCGCGGGCTTCGCCGTTTTCGAGGGCCGCCACGGGCGCGCCAATCAGCGCGAAGAGAAGGATGGCGAGTGGCGCGCGGCTCATAGGGGCTCCGCCGGTTCCGGTCTCGAGGAAGGATAGCGCGCGGCGACGCCGCGTCGAGCCCGGCGCGGTCAGGCCCCGCGCTGCTTCAGCGTCGCGAGAAGATGGAACTTTTCGCCCTGGGGCGTGACGTGGCTGCGGAGCGCGGATGCGGCGCGCTCCTCGGACCCGTCGCGAAGCGCGGTCAGGATCTCCTCATGCTCCGCCATCGACTGCCCGAGCCGCCCGCGGAGGCGGAGTTGCAGCCGCCGATAGGGGCGGAGCCGCCGATGCAGCCGGCGCGCCTCCTGCGCGAGGAAGCTGTTGCCGGATTCCACATAGATCAGGCTGTGGAACGTCTCGTTCTCCCGGTAGTAGCGGTCCGCGTCGCCGGCCTGGAGCGCCTCACGGCACCGGCCGTTGGCGCGCTCTAGTTCGGCCAGTTTCTCCGGACCGATCCGCCGCGCGGCGAGCCGGCCGGCGGCGGCCTCAAGCTCCCCCATCACCTCGAACATCTCGATCAACTCGATCGGGCCGAGCCCGCGCACGACGGCGCCGCGGCGGGGCCGCTGCTCGACGAGCCCGGAGGCGACCAGCCGGTTCAGCGCCTCCCGCACCGGCGTTCGGGACACGCCGAAGCGCTCGGCGAGATGCGCCTCGTTCAGGCGCTCACCTTCCGGCCATTCGCCGGCGAGAATGAGCTCCTCCAGCGCGTCGGCGACAGAATCGGCGGCCCGGATGTCCATGACGGCTTTCCCGGATGCTGCTTTCTCCATCCTGCATACAAAATTCTTGACGCGGGATGCAAGAAAAACAATTGTCCACACGTCAAGCGCCGGGGAATCGGCGCGCACGCATTGGGAGGAACAGATGAAACGGACCCTTCTCGCCGCCGCCATCGCGTCGCTGATCGCCGGCGCCGCCGGGGCGACCGAGCTCCGGCTCTCGCATCAGTGGTCGACCGGCGACGTGCGCCACAAGGTGGCCCAGATGGTCGCCGACGACGTGGCCGCCGCGAATGTCGATCTGGAGATCAAGATCTTCCCGTCGAACTCGCTCTTCAAGGCGACCGAGCAGTACAAGCCGCTCTCGCGCGGCCAGCTCGACATGACGGTGCTGCCGCTCTCCTACGCGGGCGGACAGCAGCCGGCCTACAACCTCACGCTGATGCCCGGCCTGGTGAAGAACCACGACCACGCGGCGCGGCTCAACAAGTCTCCGTTCATGGACGAGATCGAGAAGATCCTGAACGGCGACGACGTGATGACCCTCGTCCACGGCTATCTGGCCGGCGGCTTCGCGGGCAAGGACAAGTGCATCACCAAGCCGGACGACATGCCCGGGCTGCAGACCCGCGCCGCCGGCAAGGCCTTCGAGGAGATGCTGGCCGGCGCCGGCGCCTCGATCGCCTCGATGGCCTCCTCGGAGGTCTACAACGCGATGCAGACGGGCGTGCTCGACGCGGTCAACACCTCGTCCTCGTCCTTCGTCAGCTACCGCATCTACGAGCAGGCGAAGTGCTACACGCCGGCCGGCGAGACGGCGCTCTGGTTCATGTACCAGCCGCTCCTGATGAACAAGTCGACCTTCGACGGGCTCACCGCGGACCAGCAGAAGGCGCTTCGCGACGCCGCCGCCAAGGCCGAGGCCTTCTATCTCGAAGAGGCGAAGAAGGAGGACGCGGAATCGGCGAAGGTGTTCCGCGACGCGGGCGTCGAGATCGCCACGATGACGCAGGAGGAGTTCAACGCCTGGCGCGAGCTGGCGAAGACCACGTCCTACAAGTCCTTCATCGCCTCGACGCCGGACGGCCAGAAGCTGCTCGACCTCGCCCTCTCCGTCGAGTGAGCGCGACCTGAAAGACGCCGGGGCGGCCCCGCGCCGCCCCGCCCGAGACGACGCCGCCCCGACCCGCCCGAGCCGGAGCCCCGCCCATGGCCAAGCCCAGCGAACCCGCCCGCCATGAGGCCGGCGGACACCCGTTCCTGACCTTCGTCGCCGCGCTCTCAACCCTCGCGGGCTGGGTCGCCTCGGCGATGATCCTCGCCGCCGTCTTCATCACCTGCCAGATGATCTTCATCCGCTTCGTGCTCGGCGGCTCGACCGTCTGGCAGACCGAGGCGGTGGTCTATCTCGTCGTCGCGGCGACGCTGGTGGGCCTTCCCTATGTCCAGCGCCTGCGCGGCCATGTGAGCGTCGATCTCCTGCCGCTCTGGCTCGGCCGGCGAGGACGGCGGGCGCTCGCCTTCGTCGTCCTCATCCTCTCCATCGCGGTGATGGGGACGATGACATTCTACGGCTATGAGTTCTGGCGCTTCGCCTTCGACCGCGGCTGGCGGTCCGAGACGATCTGGGCGGTGCGGCTCTGGATCCCCTACCTGGCGATCCCGGTCGGGTTCGGCCTTCTGCTCCTCCAGTACGCCGCCGATCTCTTCGCCCTCATCATCGGCGGCGAGCCGCCCGCCCCGTCCGGAGGCCATTGATGGACCCGCTCGTCCTCGGCGCCATCGTCGCCTTCGCCACAATCGTCGTCCTCTTCTCCGGCATGTCGGTGGCGGTGGGTCTCCTAACCGTCTCGGCCGGCTTCCTGATCGCCTTCGACGGGATGCGCAGCCTTGAGCTGATGCCGGAGATCCTCTTCGGCAAGCTGAACGACTTCGCCCTCCTCGCGGTGCCGATGTTCGTCATCATGGGCGCCTCGATCGCCTCGACCCGCGCCGGCGCCGATCTCTACGAGGCGCTGGAGCGCTGGATGTCCCGCGCGCCGGGCGGGCTCGTCATCGCCAATCTCGGCGCCTGCGCGCTCTTCTCCGCGATGTCGGGCTCTTCCCCCGCCACCTGCGCCGCGATCGGCAAGATGGGCGTGCCCGAGATGCGGAAACGCGGCTATCCGGACGGGGTCGCCGCCGGCTCCATCGCCGCGGGCGGCACGCTCGGCATCCTGATCCCGCCCTCGGTGACGATGATCGTCTACGGCGTCGCGACGGAGACCTCGATCGGCCGGCTCTTCCTCGCCGGCGTCATGCCCGGGCTGTTGCTGGTCGGGCTTTTCATGCTCTGGTCGCTCTGGTCGACGTGGCGGAGCGGCAACGCCGCGGTGCTCGGCGCGCGCCGCTACAGCTGGCGGGAGCGGTTCGAGATCATGCCGCGGGTCGCGCCCTTCCTCGCGATCATCGTCGGCGTGCTCTACGCCATGTATGGCGGGATCGCGACGCCGTCGGAGACGGCGGCGGTCGGCGCGCTCCTCTGCCTTCTCGTCGCGATGATCGTCTACCGGCTCTGGAGCCCGAAGGCGCTCTGGGTCGTGCTGCGGGATTCGACCAAGGAATCGGTGATGATCCTCTTCATCATCGCCGCCGCCGGCGTCTTCTCCTACATGCTCTCCTCGCTCTTCATCACGCAGTCCATCGCCGAGTGGATCGGCACGCTGGATGTGAACCGCTGGGTGCTGATGGGGGCGATCAACGTCTTCCTGCTGGTCGCCGGCTTCTTCCTGCCGCCGGTCGCGGTGATCCTGATGGCGGCGCCGATCCTTCTGCCGATCATTGTCGCGGCGGGGTTCGACCCGGTCTGGTTCGCGGTCATCCTCACCATCAACATGGAGATCGGCCTGATCTCGCCGCCGGTCGGCCTCAACCTCTATGTCATCAACGGCATCGCGCCGGACATTCCGCTCCGGACGATCCTGATCGGCTCGGCGCCCTATGTGGGCTGCATGATCCTCGCCATCGTGATCCTCTGCGTCTTCCCCGGGATCGCGACCTGGCTGCCCGACCTCGCGATGGGAGCTGCGCAATGACGGTGCTGGCCGACCTTCTGACCACGCTCTTCGAACGGGCGCGCGGCGAGGCCGGCGCGGCGGCGGCGGACAACCGGCCTTTGCCCGATCTCGCCCGCGCCCTCCTCACCAGCCGCGGCGAGGCGGCGGGCTTCGCCCTCGCCCGCGCGCTCCTCGACCGCTATGCCGCGCTGGCAGACGATCAGAAGCTCGCCTTCTTCCACTTCCTCGCCGAGGAGCTGGATCTCGACCCGGGCCGGGTGACGGAAACCGCCGCCGCCTATTCCGCGAGGCCGACCGCCGAGGTTTACGCCCGCCTCATGGCCGCCGCCGAGCCCGCCCGGCAGGAGCTGATCCGCCGGCTCAACCGCGCGCAGGGCGCGACCCACCGGCTCGTCGAGATGCGGGCCGATCTCCGCCGCCTCGCCGGCCGAGACGCCTCGCTCGGCCGGATCGACGTGGATTTCCGGCACCTTTTCGGCTCCTGGTTCAACCGCGGATTCCTCGTCCTCCGACGGATCGACTGGTCGAGCCCGGCGGACGTGCTGGAGAAGATCATCCGCTACGAGGCGGTGCACGAGATTTCGAGCTGGGACGACCTTCGCCGCCGCCTCGCCCCGCCGGACCGGCGCTGCTTCGCCTTCTTCCACCCGGCCATGGCGGACGAGCCGCTGATCTTCGTCGAGGTGGCGCTCACCAAGGGCGTGCCGGGCTCCGTCGCCGGCCTGCTGATGGAGGAGCGGACGCCGATCGCCGCCCACGCGGCGGATACGGCCGTCTTCTACTCAATCTCCAACTGCCAGCCGGGCCTCGCCGGGGTCTCCTTCGGCAACCTTCTGATCAAGCAGGTCGCCGAGGATCTCGGGCGGGAACTTCCAGGGCTGAAGACCTTCGTCACCCTCTCGCCGATCCCCGGCCTTTCCGGCTGGCTCGCCGATCAGGGCCGCCCCGAACCGGAAGATGATGAATTGAAGGCCCTCGCCGCCCGCTACCTTCTCGCCGCGAAGCGCCCGGACGGGCTGCCGCTCGACCCGGTGGCGCGGTTCCACCTCGAGAACGGCGCCCTCGTCCACGCGCTTCATGTCGGCGCGGACCCATCGCCGCGGGGCGTCAAACAGTCCCGCGGCGCGATGGTGAACTACCTTTACGACCTCTCGAAGATCGCGGAGAACCACGACGCCTTCGCGGCGCGCGGCCCCGTCGCGGCGTCGAAGGCCGTGCGCGCCCTCGCAGAAGCCGGCGCAAAACTCGGGAGCCTCAAGGATGGCCAATCCGCTTTATGACGATCTCTTCGGCCGGCATGCGCGCGCCCAGACGCCGTTCCTGATCCTTCAGGACGGCAAGACGATCACGCATGACGCCTTCCTGCGGACGGCCGCGCGCTTCGCCCATGGGCTCGACGGCGCCGGGCTTAAGCCGGGGGACCGGATGGCGGTGCAGATCGCCAAATCGCCCGAGGCGCTGGCGCTCTACGCCGCCGCGGCGCAGGCGGGCGTCGTCTTCCTGCCGCTCAACACCGCCTACACGCCGGCCGAAGTGTCCTACTTCGTCGAGAACGCCGGCGCGAAGCTTCTCGTCGCCGATCCGTCCGCCGCGGGCGCGCTCGCCCCGGTCGCCGAGGCCGCCGGCGCGAAACTGATGACGATGGACGCGCGCGGCGACGGCAGCTTCCCGGATTCCGCCGCCGGCGCCGCCGAGACCTTCCCGACCGTCGACCGGGAGGAGGGGGACCTCGCCGCCTTCCTCTACACCTCCGGCACCACCGGGCGATCCAAGGGCGCGATGCTCACGCAGAAGAACCTTCTCTCCAACGCCGAGACGCTGGCTGACGCCTGGCGCTTCGGGCCGGAGGACCGGCTTCTCCACGCGCTGCCGATCTTCCACACCCACGGCCTCTTCGTCGCGACGAACATCGTCGCGCTGACGGGCGGCGCGATGATCTTCCTCGAGAAGTTCGACCTCGACGCGATCATCCGGCTGATGCCGCAGGCCACCTCGATGATGGGCGTGCCGACCTTCTACACCCGCCTTCTCGACGACCCGCGCTTCACGAAGGAGCTGACAGGGCACATGCGCCTTTTCGTCTCGGGCTCGGCGCCGCTCCTCGCCGAGACGCACCGCGCCTTCGAGGCGCGGACCGGCCATCGCATCCTCGAACGCTACGGGATGACGGAAACCAACATGAACACCTCGAACCCCTATGAGGGGGAGCGGCGGGCCGGCACGGTCGGCTTCCCGCTGCCGGGCGTCGAGCTGAAGATCACCGACCCGGAGACCAGCGAAACGCTGCCCCAGGGCGAGGTCGGCATGATCGAGGTGAGGGGCCCCAATGTCTTCAAGGGCTACTGGGGGATGCCTGAGAAGACCAAGGCCGAGCTTCGCGAGGACGGCTTCTTCATCACCGGCGATCTCGGCCTCATCGACGACAAGGGCTATGTGCAGATCGTCGGGCGTGGCAAGGATCTCGTCATCTCCGGCGGCTTCAACGTCTACCCGAAAGAGGTGGAGATCGTGCTCGACGAGCAGCCGGGCGTGCTCGAAAGCGCCGTGGTCGGCGCGCCGCACCCGGATTTCGGCGAGGCGGTGGTGGGCTTCCTCGTGCCGCAGCCCGGCGCCGAGATCGACCTTGCGGCGGTGGAGGCGGCGCTCCGCGCTTCGCTCGCCCGGTTCAAGCAGCCGAAGAAGCTGATCATTCGCCCCGACCTGCCGCGGAACACGATGGGCAAGGTGCAAAAGAACGTCCTCCGCGACGAGGTCGCGACGCTTTTCGCCGCCGGCTGAGCCAATCAGGGGCGCCACGACGCCGCGATGACGCTCGCCTGGCTCCTGCCCTTCCTCGGCTGGTCGCTGGCCTTCGGCGCGGCGGGCGCGCTCCTCTTCGCCGCGGCGGCGAAACTGGCCGGCAAGGTCGCGCTCTTCCGCGCGGTTCCGGCCGTCTTCCTCACCCTGACCTTCGCGGCGATGACGCAGCACCCGATCCCGCCGGCCGGGGCGCTCACCTGCCCGGTCCCGACCGCGGCGCCGCAGCTCGAACCCTTTCACTTCGTCGGCGAGCTCTGGGCGCGCTGGCGGGCCGGCGGCCTCGAGCGGATCATGGCGGACCGGCTCGGGCCCGGCACCGCGATGAACTTTCTCCTGCCCTTCGCGATCGGCTGGGCGCTCGTTCGCGCCGGCTTCGGCCTGCCGAGGGCCGCGCTCTTCGGCCTCGGCCTGGCGGCGCTCGCCGAGACGACGCAACTCACCGGGTTCTGGGGCCTCCGGCCCTGCGCCTGGCGTCAGTTCAACCTGGACGATCTGATCGTGAACCCCGCCGGCGTCATCGCCGGCGCCTGGTTCGGGCTCCGGCTCAGCCGGCGGTCGCGGAGAGCCCGCCGAGCACCATGAGGCAGAGGAGCGCGAGGCCGACCACGTCGGCGAAGGCGCCGGCGGGCCGCGCGCCGGCGAGACGGATCATGCGGGTGAACGGATTCATCATGTCGGCTCCGCCTCAGGTTGTGTCATAGCACCGTTGGTTACCTGAATGTTCTCTTTTTGACCCGAGTCGTCAAGAACAAATTAAGAACCTTCAGGCGCCGGACAGGAACCTGATCGCCGCATCCCGTTCATGAAGGTAAAGGAGCGTGCGGAGCGCCGCGCCGCGGGCGCCGTCCGCTTCCGGCTCCGCCGCAAGCTCCTTCCGCGCAAGGACGAGGCGCGCGTCATCCTGCGCCATCGCCGCCAGCGCGGCATCCGTCGCCAGATCGGCGAAACGGAAATCCGGCAGGCCCGACTGCCGCGCGCCGAGCACGTCGCCGGCGCCGCGGAGGGCGAGATCGGCCTCGGCGATGCGAAACCCGTCCTCGGTCTCGCGGAGCGCCGTCAGCCGCGCCCGCGCCGTCTCTCCGAGCGGCCCCTTCCAGAGAAGAAGGCAGGTCGAGGCTTCGCCGCCCCGCCCGACCCGGCCGCGAAGCTGGTGAAGCTGCGCGAGCCCGAACCGCTCCGCCTGCTCGATCACCATGATCGTCGCCTCAGGCACGTCCACGCCCACTTCGATCACCGTCGTCGCGACCAGAAGTTGCGTCGCGCCGGACTGGAAGGACGACATCGCCGCGTCCTTCTCCGCCGGGCTCATCCGCCCGTGGATCAGCGCCACCCGCTCCGGCCCGAGCGCGAGGCGAAGCGCGGCCGCCCGGTCCTCCGCCGCCGGCAGGTCCATCGCCTCGCTCTCCTCGACCAGCGGGCAGACCCAATAGGCCCGCCGCCCTTCGGCGAGCGCCGCCTTCAGCCGCGCCACCACCTCGTCCAGCCGCTCGAGCGCGATCAGGCGCGTCTCGACCGGCCGCCGCCCGGGCGGCTTTTCGTCGAGCACCGAAACGTCCATGTCGCCATGCGTCGCCAGCGCCAGCGTCCGGGGGATCGGCGTCGCCGTCATCGAGAGCACGTCGGCCTGCTTTCCCTTGCCGGCCAGCTCCATCCGCTCCCGCACCCCGAAGCGGTGCTGCTCGTCCACCACGACGAGACGGAGATCGGCGAATTCCACATCCTTCTGGAAAAGCGCGTGGGTGCCGACCAGAATGTCGATCTCCCCCGCCGCCAGCGCCCGCAGCGTCTCGGCGCGGGCCGCACCCTTGTCCCGCCCAGTCAGCGCGCCGAGCCGCACCCCGGCCGCCTCGGCGAGCGGCGCAAGGTTGGCGGCGTGCTGCCGCGCAAGGATTTCCGTCGGCGCCATCAGCGCGCCCTGCCCGTCCGTCTCCACCGCGACGAGGAGCGCCAGCATCGCCACCAGCGTCTTGCCCGCGCCGACATCGCCCTGGAGGAGCCGCAGCATCCGCTCCGGCCTCGCCATGTCCGCGGCGATCTCCGCCGCCGCGCGGGCCTGCGCCCCGGTCGGCGCATAGGGCAGCGCCGCCAGGAGCTTCTCCCTCAGCCGCCCGTCGCCGACATTCGCGCGCCCCTTGCCGCGCTTCATCCGCTCGCGGGCGAGCGCAAGGGTCAGCGCATGAGCGAATAGCTCGTCATAGGCGAGGCGTCGCCGCGCCGGGTCGGTGGGCGGCGCGCCGCTCCGCGAGGTCGGCGCATGGACGGCGCGCACCGCCTCGCGCCACCCCGGCCAGAGCTCCCGCGCCTTCAGCGCCGGGTCGAGCCATTCCGGCAGGACGGGCAGGCGCGCCAGCGCCGCCTCCGCCGCCTTCGCCGCCTGCCGCGGGAAAAGTCCGGCGACGAGCGGATAGACCGGCTCGAAATCCGGAAGCGTCGCGGCCTCCTCCGGCGTCAACACATGGTCCGGATGGGTCATCTGGAGGACGCCGTCGAAGATTTCGACCTTGCCGGAGAGCACCCGCCGCGACCCAGTGGGCATCTGCTCCCGCATCCGCTCCTCCCGGGCGTGGAAGAAGGAGATCATGAACTCCGCCGCGGCGTCCCGCGCCTCGATTCGATAGGCGCCGCCCTTCCGCCGCGGCGGATGGTGCGTGCCGATCAGCGCCTCCACCGTCGCCACCTCGCCGAGCGGCGCCTGCGCCAGCGACTGTCGGAGCCGCCGGTCCACCGCGCCGTGCGGCGGCTGGAAGAGGAGATCGACCACCCGCGTCGCGCCCCGCTTCGCCAGGAGCTTCGCGATCTTCGGGCCGACGCCCGGCAGCGTCTCGACCCCCGCGAAAAGCGGCCAGAGCGCCTGCGGCCGGCCCGCTTCGGCGCTCATCCGCTCAGCCCCCGATCAGGGCGAGCCACCCGTCCTCGTCGAGCACCTCCACGCCGTGCTTCTCCGCTTCCTTCAGCTTCGAGCCCGCGCCCGGCCCGGCGACGACGAGGTCGGTCTTGGCCGAGACCGATCCCGAAACCTTCGCGCCGAGCGCCTCCGCCCGCGCCTTGGCCTCGGCCCGCGTCATCTTCTCCAGCGTCCCGGTGAAAACGACCGTCTTGCCCGTCACCGGGCTCTCCTTCGCCCGCGCCTCGGGCGGCAGCGGGGTGAGATGCGCGACGAGGGCGTCGATGGCCTTCCGCTCGACCGGGTTGGCGAAGGCGTCCGAGAGAGAGAGCGCCATGGTCGGGCCGATCCCGTCCGCGTCGATCAGGTCGCCCCAGGCCGCCTGCGCCGGCTCGGGAACCTCATGCGCCGCGACCGCCGCCGCGCGGGCCTCGGACAGCTTGGCCCTTCGCCCTTCCGCTGCGGCCGCCCCGCGCTCCGCCGCCGCCGCCTCGTCCGCCGCGCGATGCGCGAGCGCGGCCGGCCGCGCCGCGTCCAGCGCCGCCGTCATCGCCTGCCAGTCGCCGTAATGCCGGGCGAGATCCGCCGCCGCCACTTCGCCGACATGCCGGATGCCAAGCGCGAAGATCAGGCGCGCGAGCGCGATGCGTCGCCGCTCCTCGATGGCGCGAAAGAGATTGGCCGCCGAAACCTCGCCCCAGCCGTCGCGATTCTTCAGCCGCGTCAGCCCCTTCGCGTCCCGCGCCTCGAGCGTGAAGATGTCCGCCGGCTGCCGGATCGGCAGCGTCTCGTCATGGAAGAAGGCCTCGATCTGCTTCGCGCCGAGGCCCTCGATGTCGAAGGCCGCGCGGGAGACGAAATGCTTCAGCTTCTCCACCGCCTGCGCCGGGCAGATCAGCCCGCCGGTGCAGCGTCGCACCGCGTCGCCTTCCTCCCTTACCGCGGGCGAGCCGCAGGCCGGGCAGGTCTCCGGAAAGACATAGGGCGCCGCGCCCTCAGATCGGCGCGAAAGGTCGACGTCCACGACCTTCGGAATCACGTCGCCGGCGCGGTAGATCGTCACCCAGTCGCCGACACGAAGGTCCTTCCCCTCGCGGATCGGCGCCCCATCCGCGCCGCGCCCGGCGATGTAATCCTCGTTGTGGAGCGTGGCGTTGGAGACAGTGACGCCGCCGACCGTCACCGGCCTCAGCCGCGCGACCGGGGAAAGCGCGCCGGTGCGACCGACCTGGATGTCGATGCCTTCGAGGAGCGTCTCCGCCGTCTCGGCCGGGAACTTGTGCGCCGCCGCCCAGCGCGGCGCGCGGGCGACGAAACCGAGCCGCGCCTGCAGGTCCAGCCGGTCCACCTTGTAGACGACGCCGTCGATGTCGTAGCCGAGCGTCGCCCGCTGCGCCTCGATCTTCGCGTACTGCGCCAGCATCTCCCGGACGCTCTCGCAGCGGACCATGAGCGGGTTGACCGGAAAGCCCATCGCGCCGAGCCGCTTCACCGCCTCGAACTGCGTCTCCGCCAGCGGCTCGGAATGCGCGCCCCAGGCATAGGCGAAGAAGCGGAGCGGTCGGGCCTCGGTGATCGAAGGGTCGAGCTGCCGAAGGCTCCCGGCCGCCGCGTTCCGCGGGTTGGCGAAGGTCTTGCCGCCCTCCGCCGCCGCCCGTTCGTTGAGCGCGGCGAAATCGGCGTGGCTCATGTAGACCTCACCCCGCACTTCGAGGAGCGCCGGCGCGCCCTCGATCCGCTCCGGGATGTCCTTCACGGTGCGGGCGTTGGCGGTGACGTTCTCGCCTTCCTGCCCGTCGCCCCGGGTGGCGGCGACCACGAGGCGCCCTTCCTCGTAGCGGAGCGAAAGCGACAGCCCGTCGATCTTCGGCTCGGCCGTCCAGGCCAGCGGCGCCTCCGCCCCGAGCCCGAGGAATCGGCGCACCCGCGCGTCGAGTTCGCCGACCTCTTCCCCCTCGAAAAGGTTGGAGAGGGAGAGCATCGGCGTCTCGTGCCGGACCTTGGCGAAGGCTTCGGAGACCGGGCCGCCGACGCGGCGGGAGGGGCTGTCCTCCCGCACCAGATCGGGGAAGCGCGCCTCGATCGCCTCGTTGCGGCGGCGAAGCGCGTCATAGGCCGCGTCGTCGATCTCCGGGGCGTCCTTCTGGTGATAGGCCGCGTCGGCCCGCGCGATCTCGACCGCGAGGCGCGCCAACTCCGCGGCCGCCGCCGCCGCGTCGAGCGCCTCCACCGGCGTATCGGCCTCGCCCATGCTTCGCGCTCCCTCGCTCCGGCCCGCGAGGTTTCCGCGCCGGCGGCGGACGGGTCAAGCCACGGGCTTCGCCGGTTGTGGGTCAGAAAAAGCGCGGCGCGCCGACGGTTCCGCCGGCGCGCCTCTTCTCGAATCATGACGGCGCTTGGCCGGCGCCCGCGCAGGGCGCCGCCGCTTTCAGTTCACGCGAGCGCGGGCTGAGGGGTGCGGGCCGGCGAAACCGCCGGCACCGGATCGCGCAGCACATAGCCGCGGCCCCAGACCGTCTCGATGTAGGTGTCGCCGCCCGTCGCCGCAGCCAGCTTCTTGCGAAGCTTGCAGATGAAGACGTCGATGATCTTCAGTTCCGGCTCGTCCATGCCGCCGTAAAGATGATTGAGGAACATCTCCTTGGTCAGCGTGGTGCCCTTGCGGAGGCTGAGGAGCTCCAGCATCTGGTATTCCTTGCCGGTCAGATGCACCGGCCGGCCGCCGACCTCGACCGTCTTGGCGTCGAGGTTGACCGAAACCTTGCCCGTCGAGATCACCGACTGCGAGTGGCCCTTCGAGCGGCGGACGATCGCGTGGATGCGCGCAACCAGTTCGTCGCGGTTGAAGGGCTTCGTCATGTAGTCGTCGGCGCCGAAGCCGAAGCCGCGGAGCTTGTCATCGGTGTCCGACAGGCCCGAAAGAATCAGGATCGGCGTGTCGATCTTTGCGACGCGAAGCGCCTTCAGCACTTCGAACCCGGTCATGTCCGGCAGATTTATGTCCAGCAGGATCAGGTCGTAGTCGTAAAGTTTCGCCAGCTCGATCCCTTCTTCCCCCTGATCGGTGGCGTAGACGTTCAGATTCGCCTTGGTCAGCATCAGCTCGATGCTGCGCGAGGTGGTCTGGTCGTCTTCAATCAAAAGCACTCGCATTGCGATAAGCCCTCCATGGCGCACCCGTCATGATTGATGCCACGTTAAGGCCAAAATGGTAAACGCAGCATTACCAAGGAGAGGAATCGCGGAAAGTCGCCCGCCCTAGCTGTTGCGAAAATGTTTCAGCTTGGTGACGAGCAGCGCCGGAGTGCCGTGCCGATTGAACGATTCGCGCCAGAGCTCAAGCTCTTCGGCGCTCAGTTCATACCGGCGCAACGCCTCTGCTTCGGAAATTGCCCCCGCTTCCACCGCGGCCACGACGGCCGCCTTCCGACTCGCGACCCACCTGGTCGTATTCCTCGGCGGCAGGCCCTCGCGCAGCCGCTGCAACTCACGTTCGTCACGACGCTCGGCAAAAGGAACGATCTTTTGCATCACACACCCCACACAGCACGCACAACTGGGGCGAAGTTTGCCGAAGCACGCCTAACGCGCGGTTTACGCTGCGCCGATACGTAGCTATCTGCACGCCATGAACGGAGGAATCTCCCTGAATTCTCTCGGCTTCGCGAAGCCGCCCGGCGCGACCCGCGTCGTCGTCGCCATGTCCGGCGGGGTAGACAGTTCGGTCGTCGCGGTGCGCCTCGCGCGGGAGGGGTATGACGTCGTCGGGGTGACGCTTCAGCTCTACGACCACGGCGCGGCGATCGCGCGCGCCGGCGCCTGCTGCGCCGGGCGGGACATCGGCGACGCCCGCCGCATCGCCGAGGCGGAGGGCTTCCCGCATTACGTGCTCGACTACGAGAGCCGGTTCCGCGCCGAGGTGATCGACGCCTTCGCCGAGTCCTACCTCGCCGGGGAGACGCCGGTTCCCTGCATCGCCTGCAATCGCGGCCCCAAATTCCGCGACCTCCTCGCCACCGCGAAGGAACTCGGCGCGGACTGCCTCGCCACCGGCCACTATGTCCGGCGAATCGCCGGCGCGGCCGGCGCGGAGCTCTGGCGCGCCGTCGATCCGGCGCGAGACCAGAGCTGGTTCCTCTTCGCCACGACGCGCGAGCAGCTCGAATTCCTGCGCTTCCCGCTCGGCGGCCTCGCCTCGAAGGCGGAGACGCGGGTGCTCGCCGCCGGCTTCGGCCTGCCCGTCGCCGAAAAGCCGGACAGCCAGGACATCTGCTTCGTGCCGAACGGCCGCTACGCCGACCTCGTCGCGAAGCTTCGCCCCGAAGCCGCAGCGCCGGGCGAGATCGTTCATCTCGACGGGCGGGCGCTCGGCGAACATGCGGGAATCGTGAACTATACGATCGGCCAGCGCCGCGGCCTCGGCCTCGGCGGCGGCGAGACCGGGGGCGAGCCGCTCTTCGTTCTCCGGCTCGAGCCGGCGACGCGCCGCGTGATCGTCGGCCCGCGCGAGGCGCTCGCCACGCGCCGCGTCGCGCTGAAGGGAATCAACTGGCTCGGCGACGGCGCCTTCGGGTCCGCCCCCGAAGGCGGCTGGGAGGTGGACGCAAAGCTCCGCTCGGCCCGGCCTCCGGTCGCCGCCCGCATCCTGCCCTCGGAAGGCGGCGCGACGCTGGAGCTCGCCGCGCCCGAAGAGGGCGTCGCACCCGGGCAGGCGGCCGTTTTCTACGACGGCGAGCGCGTCCTAGGCGGCGGCTGGATCGCCCGGAACTGAACGGTTTCGCGCGGTGGTGGTCGGAGATCGCGCAGGCGGCGTGGGCCGCATGCCCGGCGGGCCAATCTGATACCATCGCTGCGCGCGGGAGCTCTCATCGGCTCCGGCTGAACGAGGCGTCAAGGGGCGCGACCACCCCTGGGTGGGCGTTCGATTCTTCCGTGATAGGCGCTTTATCGCGTCGCCCCGACCTCGGCCCGAGCGGCGCGTGACGACCGGGACGCGCCCGCCCGCGGGAGGGAGGGGCGCGCGCGACCCGGGCTGGTCGCCTGGACCCGGGAGGGATTGAGGGCTCGCGGCTCTTCGAGAATTCGACAGAGGAGTTGCTGGAGGCGCGGCGTCGGGCGAGCCGTACGCCGCCTCACTTTCGAAGCCTGCATGGCCCGATCGCCATCCGCACTGAGAACAGGCCTCTCGGCGACGATGCGAGACCGACTCGCAATCGCGCCAACGAACATCGCCGCCGGGCGACGAGCCGCCCTTTTCAGCCGCCGGCCAGAACCTTCTCCACCGCCCCGGTGATATCCGCCGACATCGGCTTCGTCCCCGAGCCCCAGAAGCCGACGAGCCGCCCCTCGCCGTCGATCAGCGCCTTGTTGAAGTTCCAGCTCGGCTCCACCCCATGCGCCGCCTTCAGCCAGCGATAGAACGGATGCGCCTTTTCCCCGCGCACATGGATGATCTCCGTCATCGGCAGTGTGAGGCCGTAATTGACCGCGCAGAACTCCTTCACCTCGGCGTTCGAGCCGTATTCCTGGTTGAAGTCGTCCGAGGGCGCCGCGAGCACCGTCAGGCCCTTCGCCGCATAGGCGTCCTGCAGTTCCTGGAGGCCGGCATACTGATAGGTGTATCCGCACATCGAGGCGGTATTGACGACGAGGGTCGGCCCCGACAGCGCGATCTCACCCCCCTCGATCGCGGGGAAGACGCGCCCGTCCGCCGGCGGCGTCTCCGCCCCGGCGAAAAGCGCCGCAGGCGCGAGAAGCGGCCCGATCAGCAACGCGGCGGCGAGAAGTCTGCGCATGATGTCCTCCCGGTTTCGGTGGATACGTCGGGCGCGCGGCCGGGGTTTCAAGGCGCCGGCATGGACAGGCGCGCCCGGTCGCGGCAATTCTCGCCCGCTGAACCTCCGGAGGCCCCCATGTCCGATCTCGACCGCGTGCTCGCCCGTCTCGACGCAGATGCGGAGGCGGCCACCGCGCGGCTCTTCGATTTCCTGAAGATCGAGAGCATCTCCACCGACCCGGCCTACAAGCCGGCGGTGCGGAAGGCGGCCGAATGGCTCGCGGGCGAGCTGTCCGCCATCGGCGTCGAGGCCAGCGTCCGCGACACGCCCGGCCACCCGATGGTCGTCGGCCACGCGAAGGGCGCCGGCCCCCGCCTCCTCTTCTACGGCCACTACGACGTGCAGCCGGTGGACCCGCTGAACCTCTGGACCGCCGCGCCCTTCGAGCCCGTCATCGCCGAAGGCCCGCAAGGCCCCGAGATCCGCGCCCGCGGCGCCGCCGACGACAAGGGCCAGCTCATGACCTTCGTCGAGGCCTGCCGCGCCTGGAAGGCGGAGACCGGCTCCATCCCGGGCGAGATCGTCTTCCTCTTCGAAGGCGAGGAGGAATCCGGCTCCCCCTCCCTCGTCCCCTTCCTCGAAGCCAACAAGGGGGAGCTTCGCGCCGATCTCGCCCTCGTCTGCGACACCGGCATGTGGGACGCGGAGACGCCGGCCATCTCCACCATGCTCCGCGGCATGGTCGGCGAGACCATCACCGTGAAGGCGGCCGACCGGGATCTCCATTCCGGCATGTATGGCGGGCCGGCCGCGAACCCGATTCGCGTCCTCTCGAAGATCCTCGCCTCGCTCCATGACGAGACCGGCCGCGTCACCCTGCCCGGCTTCTATGATGGCGTCCCCGAGACGCCAGCGGAGATCAAGGCGCAGTGGGAGGCGCTCGGCTTCGATCCGAAGAAGTTCCTCGGCGATGTCGGCCTCTCGGAACCGGCCGGCGAGAAGGGCTATTCCGCGCTCGAACAGATCTGGTCCCGCCCGACGCTCGAATTCAATGGCGTCAGCGGCGGCTATACCGGCGCCGGCTTCAAGACGGTGCTGCCCGCCGAGGCCTTCGTGAAGATTTCCTGCCGCCTCGTCGGGACGCAGGACCCGGAAAAGATCCGCGCCGCGCTCCGCGCCCGGTTCGAGGAGATGCTGCCGCCCGATTGCGAGGTCGTCTTCGAGGGGAAGGCCGGCGGCACGCCTGGCATCGTCCTCCCGGCCGACGATCCGCGCTTCGCCGCGGCGCGCCAGGCGCTCACCGACGAATGGCCGAAAGAGGCCGCCTTCATCGGCTGCGGCGGCTCGATCCCGATCGTCGGCCATTTCCAGGACATCCTCGGCATGA
Organism: uncultured Paracoccaceae bacterium; assembly: GCA_937952085.1. Classification (GTDB taxonomy): domain Bacteria; phylum Pseudomonadota; class Alphaproteobacteria; order Rhodobacterales; family Rhodobacteraceae; genus Pikeienuella. Next base: position 17,023 of record CALFYQ010000156.1, read on the forward strand.
ACTCGCTGATGATCGGCTTCGGCCTCGAGGACGACCGCATCCACTCGCCGAACGAGAAGTATTCGCTGACGAGCTTCCGCAAGGGCGCGCGGAGCTGGGCGCGGGTGCTCGGGGCGCTCGCTTCGTACTGAACATTTCCCGCAGATTCGGCGACAAAGAAAAAGGGCGGCGCCGGAAAGCGCCGCCCAGTCTTTTTTGTAGTTCAGGCTTCTCGTCTGCCCGTGGTCTCGCCTGCGGCCTGTTGGTTGGGCGGGGCGTAGAGGGACATCACCCCGCCCGATGCGTCAGCTGCAGCCCGTCGTCGCGCCGCAATTGTCGCATTTGAGGCAGGTGCCGTTCCGCACCAGGGTGAAGCCGCCGCATTCGCCGCAGGCGTCGCCCTCATAGCCCTTCATCCGCGCCTCGGCGCGCATCCGCGCCGCGCTGTCCTCCGCCACGATCACCTCGCCGACCGCCGCCGCCGAGAGGGAGGCCGCCGCCGAGGAGGAGCGAAGCGCCGTCGCCCCGCCGCCGAGCCCGCCGGCGACGACAAAAAGCTCCTTCGGCATCCGGCCGCGATGGTAGCCGTTCGAGGCGGCGACGCGGATCGCCTCGATCTTCGCCAGCGCTTCCTCGCCGGCGTCCTCGAAGTTCCGCTTGCCCTCGTCCACGCCCCGGCCCATCGCGTCGAACCGCTCGCCTTCCGGCTCGACATGGGCGAGGTCCGTCCGGTCGAGATAGGAGATCGCCAGCTCGCGGAAGATGTAGTCGAGGATCGAGGTCGCCGACTTGATGTTCTCGTGGCCCTGCACGATCCCCGCCGGCTCGAACCGGGTGACGGTGAACGCCTCCACGAACTCCTCCAGCGGCACGCCGTATTGCAGGCCCATCGAGATCGCGATGGCGAAGTTGTTCATCATCGCCCGGAAGGCGGCGCCTTCCTTGTGCATGTCGA
>CALFYQ010000157.1 GCA_937952085.1 uncultured Paracoccaceae bacterium
ACGAACTCGACCTTCTCCGGGTCGCCGAGAATCGCCGCCGCCGCGCCCTTGCAGAAGTCGACATCGTAGCCCGACCATTCGCCCTTGTCGTTCAGGAAGCCGACGCCGGCGAGGAAATTCAGCGTGCCGCATTTGAGCGACCCGCGGGCCTTGATGTCGTCGAGGAGGTCGGCCTGCGCCGCCCCCGCCCACAGCGCCACCGCCGCTCCGGCGACGGCAAGCTTCGTAGCGATGTTCATCGCGCTCGTTCTCCCGTTGGACCCAGATCATGCCGTCTGTGGCTCCAACGCTGACATTTGATATATCACTTTTCAACGGGAATCTGAGCGCCTCCTGCTTATCGCGCGGCCGCTCGGCGCCCTTTCCAGGGCTTTGTCAGAGTGGGGAGGCGTCCGGCGCGGCGGCGGTGCGGATCCGCTCGGAAAGCGCCGCCGCTTCGGCTTCGAGCAATGCGACGATGGAGGGAAGGCGGGCTTCCGCCATCCGGTCGCGGATCGCGGCGACGCTGATCGCAGCGACGACCCGGCCTTTCCCGTCCCGCACCGGAACGCCGATGGCGCACATGCCGGAGACGATCCGCCCGTCGTTGAAGGAATGGCCGCGCCGTCGCGTTTCGGCGACGAGGTCGCGCAGCGTCTCCGGGCCGAAGCCCGGATAGCGCGCGAGAGCCGGCCCGGAGGCGGCGATCGCCGCCTCACGCTCGGCTTCCGGCAGGAAGGCGAGAAGGGCGAGGCTCCCGGCGCCGACGCCGAGCGGCCGACGGTCGCCGATGTCGAGCGTCAGCGTGCGAATCGGGAAGGGGCCGACCTGCCGGTCGAGGCAGACCGCCTCAGGCCCCTCTCGCGCCGAGAGAAACACCGTATCCTCCGTCTCCCGCGCGATGCGGAAGAGCGAGGGGCGGGCGAGTTCCGCAAGGTCGACCCGCGCCGCCCGGCTGCCAAGCCGCGCCAGCGCCGGGCCGACCTGGTAGCGCCGGGAATCCGGCGTCTGCCGGGCGAGGCCGGTCTCGACCAAAGCGGCGAGGAGGCGATGCGCCGTCGTCTTTCCGAGCCCGGTCTCGCGAGCGAGGTCGGAGAGCCGCCACGTCGCCTCCGGCTCGCGCGCAAGCAGTTTCAGAAGCTCCGCTGCGCGGAGGACCGATTTCATCGTCTATCCGGCGCGCTGCGGCGCGCCGGCCCAGGCTTCGAGCACATCGCGCGCCCGATCGCCCGGCGCCGCGCCGAGCGCCGATGCGCGCCGGTTGACGGCCGAGATCACGCCGGTCTCGTAGCTGGAGCGGGCCTCGCCGATCCGCGCGCTGGCGGCGGCGACGGTGAAGGCGGCGATCCCCCGTTCGTCGAGCGCGGGCAGCCGGGCGATGCCGGCCTGCTCGATCCCGATCCCGGCGTCGTTGAATACAGCGGCGTATCCATCCGTCCTGAGCGCCATCGCCGGCGCCCCGCCGACGAGGCCGCCATGCGAGCCGGTGACAACGATGGCGCCGGAATCCTCTTGCCCGACCATCGCCGCGGAATCGACGACAAGGATACGCCGGCCGCCCGGCCGTTCGAGCGTCAGCCGGGTCTCGCCCACCGGCGGCGGCGCGGCGTTGGCGAGGGGCGCGGCGGCGAGCCGTTCCGCCGCCTCCGCCGTCCCCATGCCCGGCCGCACGCCGAGCGCGGCGGCGACGGCATTGGCGCGGCTGACCGCGCCGCGGGCCAGCATGTCTCCGGTGTCGCCGATCCGGCAGCTGAGATGAGAGATCGCAGCGGCCGCGACGCCGAGCGACTCGAGCCAGGGAAGGGAGGCGACGCCGGCCTCGTCGAGGCCGATCCCGGCGTCGCAGAGGATCGCCGCGCGCACCTTCGCCTTGGCGACAAGCGCGCCGGGATAGAGCCCGCCGTGCGAGCCGCACACCAGCACCGCCCCCGCCGCTTCCGGCGGGATCTTGGTGGCGGTGTCGGCCGTGACGAAGGCGGCATTCTCCCTCATGCGGGCTCCTCAGGCGACGCGGTCGCCCTTCTTCACCTGCACCGTCCGATTGTCCACGCCCGGCAGCATGTGCGCCGGGTCTCGGGTGACGACGACGTCGAGAAGGGTCGGCCCCTCGCGGTTCGCGAAGCTTTGCGCCAGCGCGTCGCCGAGCTTCTCCGGGTCCTCGACGCGGATGCCGAGGCAGCCGAGCGCCTCCGCGACCTTGGCGTAGTTCACTTCCTCGAGGTCGCTCGACTGGTAGGCGCCGCCGCCATACATCAGGTGCTGCAACGCCTTCACATAACCCGAGGCGGCGTTGTTCACGACGACGACGGTCAACGGCAGCTTCAGCCGCCGCGCCGTCTCCAGTTCGCCCATCACCATGTTGAAGCCGCCATCGCCGGTGAGGCCGACGACGCGGCTGCCGCGCGCCGCCAGCGCCGCGCCCATCGCGCCCGGCAGGCCATAGCCGATCGAGGCGAAGCCGCGATCCGGCACGAAGCCGCGCCCGGCCTGCTTGGTGTCGTAGAGAAGCCCGCCCCAATGCGCCGCGAAGCCGCCATCGGCGACGAGGATGCCGTCCGCCGGCATCGCCTTGTTCAACTCGTCGAGAAGACGGGCCATGTTGATCGGCCGCTCGCCGGAGGTGAGCCGCGGCGCCACGGATTTCCGCCATTCGGCCATCTTCGCCGAAACCTCATCGGCATAGCCCTGCTGGCGCGAACGGATCGCCGAAGCCTGGCTGGCCAGCGCGCCGGCAAGTTCCGTCAGTCCCTCGCGCGCATCGCTCCAGAGCCGGAGCGTGGGCGTGAAGGTGCGGCCGAATTCTTCGGCCACGCTGTCGAGATGGATCACCGTCTTGCCCGGCGCCGGAACGGTGTAGCGCTTGGTGGCGATCTCGCCGAGCTTGCAGCCTACGACGAGAAGGAGGTCCGCTTCCTCGATCAGCTTGTTGGCGATCCGGTCGTAGCGGCCGAAAAGCCCGGCGCTGAGCGGGTCGGTGCAGGCGATGGCGCCCTTGCCGGTCATCGTGTGCGCGACGGGAAGGTTGATCGCGCGGGCGAGCGCCTCCGCCGCGCCGGCCGCGCCGGAGATGTGAACGCCGCCGCCGCAGAGCATGAGGGGACGCTTCGCCGCCGCCAGCATCTCCGCCGCGCGGGCGAGATCGGCCGCGGCCGGGCGGCAGCGGAGCGCCGGCGCCGCGGCGAGATCTTCCGATACTTCAAGCGCTTCCGGGTCGAACGGGAAGGTGCCGTGGCAAATGTCTTCAGGGATGTCCACAACGACGGGACCGGGCCGGCCCGAGGTCGCGACGTGAAAGGCGCGCTTCACCAGTTCCGGAATCCGCTCGATCATCTCGATGCGGATCAGCTCCTTGCAGGCGGGACGCAGGATCTCCGTCTGCCGGGATTCCTGCGTCATGTTCTTCCAGGAGTGCATCCGGTGGCTGTCACCGGTGAAGACGACGAGCGGCGAGCCCGCGTTCAGCGCCTCGACGAGGCCGGTCACGAGGTTGGTCGCGCCGGGCCCCAGGGTCGCGTCGCAGACGCCGACCCGGCCCGAAACCTTGGCGAAGGCGTCGGCGATGAAGACGGCGCAGCGCTCGTCGTTGATCAGGTTGTGGTCGAGCCCGATCCGCCGCGCGGCGTCGTAGAAGGGCAGCAACTGAAAGCCGCCCATGCCGAACATCGGGCCGACCTTCGCCCCTTTCAGAAGGCGGGCGATGGCCTCGCCGCCGGTCATTTCAGTGTTGCTCACGGGCATTTCTCCTGAGGGCTGGCGAAGATCACACGCGGTATCCGAGCGCCTGGGGCAGCCAGAGCGCGATCTCCGGGAAGAGGATGACGAGAAGGAGCGCGCCGCCCATCGTGCCGAGAAGCACGGCGACCCATGGCACCGTGTCTTCGATCGGCGCGCGGGCGATCCGCGCGGTGATCATCAGGTTCACCGCGACGGGCGGCGTGAACTGCCCGATCGCCACGTTCATCGCCATCAGCACGCCGAACCAGGTGAGGTTCCAGTCGAAGGCGACAGCGATCGGGATGAGCAGCGGCAGCGTGATGAGATAGATCGAGACGCCGTCCAGGATCATGCCGGCGAGCAGAAGCACCGCCATGATCATGATCAGGACGAGCCCGCCATTGTCGGTGACCGAGAGGATCGCCGCCGCCGCCTGGTCGAAGGCCCCGAGCGTCGAGCCCGCCCAGGCGAAGAGGCCGGCGAGCGAGATGATGATCATGACAACCGCCGAAATCTCAGCGCTGTCCGAGAGCGCGCGCCAGACGTCCCTGAACCCCATGTTCCTGTAGAGGAACACGCCGACGAAGAACCCATAGGCGACTGCGACCGCCGCCGCCTCGGTCGGCGTGAAGAGGCCGGTTCGAAGCCCGCCGAGAATGATGACGGGTGCCATCAGGCCCGGCATGGCGTCGCGCAGGCTTCGCCAGAAGGGCGGACGGGCGTCAGTTTCGGCAGCCCCGAAATTCTTCCAGCGGCTGATGAGAAGCGTCGGCGCGATCACCGCCAGCCCGGCGAGGATGCCGGGGAAGACGCCGGCGGCGAAAAGGGCGCGAAGGTCGATCCCCGGCACCATGATCGAGTAGACGATCAGGGCGATCGAGGGCGGGATCAGGATCGCGGTCGAAGCCGAGGCGGCGATCAGGCTGGCGGAGAACGCGCGCGGATAGCCGGCCTTCGCCATCGAGGGGATCATGATTGTCGCGACGGCCGCCGCATCGGCCGGGCCCGAGCCCGACATGCCGCCCATGATGAGGCAGACCAGCGTCGCCACGACGGCGAGACCGCCCCGCCGCGGCCCGACGATGGACTGTGCGAAGGTGACGAGCCGGCCTGCGACGCCCGAGCGCTCGAAGACCATGCCGGTGAGCACGAAGAGCGGGATGGCGATGAGCGGATACTTCGCGACGGAGGCGTAGGTGTTCGCCCCGATCATCGCCACGGAATTCAGATCGAGCCCGACCGCCACCGCGGCCGCGCCGGCGAGACCGAGCGCCACGGCGATCGGCGCGCCGATCGTCAAGAGCGCGACGAAGACGCCGAGGAGGACGAAATTCGCCGCGATCACAGTCGGCCCCTACGGAGCGCGATCAGCCGGCCGATCAGGCGAAGGATGATGGCGGCGGAGAGGAGCGGCAGCCAGATCGTGTAGATCCAGTTCGGATAGCCGAGGCCGGGCGAGGTTTCCTCGAAATCGTATTCGTCCCAGGTCAGCTCCGCGCCATAGTAGAGCACGAGCAGGAACATCGTGATCGAGGCGAGGATCGCCAGCGACTCGACCGCCTTGCGGGGTCGCGGCGGCAGCCGGTCGACCAGGAAAGAGATGCGGATGTTCTCGCCGGTGGCGAAGGCGAGCGAGGCGCCGGTGAAGGTCAGGAACACCAGCAGGAAGACCGAGAATTCCTCGGTGAAGGCGAAGGAGACGTCAGTGGCGTAGCGCACGACGACGTTGGCGAAGCTGATCAGGCAGATCGCCGCCATCGCCGCCGCCGCCAGCGAGCGTTCGATGGAGATCGGCACGGTCGCGTGCCGGGCCTCGCCGCGGAGGCCTTCACCCGTTTCGGGCGCCGGTCCGGTCTCGGACATGTTCGCCTCTCCTGAGGGCGGGGCGCGCCGCTCTGACGCGCCCCGAAAGCGTCAGCGGTTGGCGATGGACGTTTCGGCCATGTCGACCAGGTCGGCGCCGATCTTTTCCTTCCACTCGGCGTAGACCTCGCGGGTCGCGTCGACGAAGGCCTGCCGTTCGGCGTCGGTGAGGCTCACGACGTTCACGTTGAGCGCCTCGACTTCCTTGACCTTGGAGTCGTCGTCGACGAGCCCGGCGCGGGCGATCTCGACGCCCTTGGCCCCGGCTTCGAGCGCCGCCTGCTTCACGATGGCCTGGTCCTCCGGCGTGAAGGAAGCCCAGACATCGGCGTTGACGGCGAAGATCAGCGGGTCCGCCACATAATGCCAGAGCGTGAGGTTGGTCTGGCCGACCTCATAGATCTTGGCGATCGTGAAGACGGAGAGCGGGTTCTCCTGGCCGTCCACGGCGCCGGTCGTGAGCGCGGGCTTGGCGTCGGCCCAGCTCATCTGCGTCGGGTTGGCGCCGAGCGCGGAGAAGGTCGCGTTGAAGAGCGGTGAGCCGACGACGCGGATCTTCAGCCCGGCGAGATCGGCGGGCGAGCGGATCGGGTGCTTCGAATTCGAAACCTCGCGGAAGCCGTTCTCGGCCCAGGCGAGCGGCTCGACCCCCTTTTCGCGGAGGATCGAGAAGAGCTTCTCGCCTACCGGCCCTTGCGTCAGCGCGTCGATCGCCTTGTAGTCGGGCATCAGGAACGGCAGCGAGAAGAGGTTGAGTTCGACGACCTGCGGCGACCAGTTGATGGTGGAGCCCACCGCCATGTCGATGACCCCGCGGCGCATCGCGGTGAACTCCTTGGTCTGGTCGCCGGAGACGAGCTGCGAGCCGGGATAGACCTTCATCTTGATCCGGCCATTGGTGCGCTCGCCCACGAGCTCGGCCCAGGTCTCGGCCGCGATACCCCAGGGGAAGGGCGCCGGAACGACCGTGGAGATCTTGTACTCTTCCTTGTAGTCGGCGGCGAAGGCCGGGAAGGCCGCCATCGCAGCGAGGCCGGCGGCGACCGCCAGTTTCGTCAAACGCATCGTTTCACTCCCGTTTCTGGTTCTTCGGATGTTTCAGTCGGCAAGCATCTGGCGCGCCGCCTCGGCGATGGCGCCCCCCGTCACGCGCGCCTCGTCCTCGAGCGGGGGCGCGTAGCTGATCGGGATCCGCGGTGCGCCAAGCCGGCGGACCGGAGCCTTCAACGCCTTGTGAAGCCCTTCTGCGACGCTGGCGGCGATCTCCGCGCCGAAGCCGGCGACCGCGACCGCCTCATGCGCGACGAGAAGACGACCGGTCTTCTCGACGCTGGCGAAGACGGCTTCCCGGTCCCACGGCCAGAGCGTGCGAAGGTCGATCACCTCGGCCTCGACACCTACCTTCGCCAGCTCCGCCGCGGCCTTCGCCGCCTCGTGGACGGTGGCCGACCAGGAGACGATGGTGACGTGGCCGCCTTCGCGCACCAACCGCGCGGCGCCGAGCTCGCCCACCTCCTCGCCCTCGGGCGTCTCGCCCTCGAGCGGCCAGAGCCCCTTGTGCTCCATGTAGACGACCGGGTCGTCGGAGCGGATCGACGCCTTGAGGAGCGCGTAATTGTCCGCCGGCGTCGACGGCGCGACGACGACGAGGCCGGGGATGTGCGCATACCAGGCTTCGAGAGACTGGGAGTGCTGCGCGGCGGAGGAGCGCCACATGCCGATCGGCTCCCGCACCACGAGCGGCACGCGGGTCTGCCCGCCGAACATGTAACGGGCCTTGGCCGCCTGGTTCACCAGTTCGTCCACAGCGCAAAGCGCGAAGTCGGAAAACCGCATCTCGACGACGGGGCGGGTGCCCATCATCGCGGCGCCGACCGCGGCGCCCATGATGCAGCTTTCGGAAATCGGCGCGTCGGAAATCCGGTCCGCGCCGAACTCCTCCGCGAGGCCCTTGTACTGGCCGAAGACGCCGCCGCGGCCGAGATCCTCGCCGACGGCCCAGACCAGCCGGTCGCGCCGCATCTCCTCGGCGAGCGCGCGGCGCCCCGCCTCGATATAGGTCGTCACCGGCATCAGAAGGCCCTCCGGCGCGGGTCGCCCATGTCCTGCACATCGGCATAAGCGAGTTCGGTCGCCGGCCAGTCGGTCGCCTTCGCCTCGTCATAGGCGGCGCGCATCTCGGCCTCGGCCGCCGCAGCGGCGGCGTCGAGATCGGCGGCGGCGACGCCCGCGCCGACCAGCGCGCGGCGAATGTCGAGGATCGGGTCGTCCTCCCATTTCTCGTCGACCTCGGCTTTCGGCCGATATGGCGCCTGGTCG
>CALFYQ010000158.1 GCA_937952085.1 uncultured Paracoccaceae bacterium
CGCGGGCGAAGGCGGCCCCCGGCGCAAGCGACCACTGGTCGAGCGCAACGCCGCGATCCGCCCGCATGCAGCCTTGCGGATGCCGAGCGATCTCCCGCCCGAGGGAGATCGCGGTCGCAAGCGCCGCGCCGGACGCCGCGACCCGGTCCGCGAGGCCCCAGGAAAGCGCCTCTGCGGCGCCGATCCGCCGCCCCGTCAGTATCAGGTCGAGCGCGCGGCCCTGGCCGACGATCCGCGGCAGGCGGATCGCGCCGCCATCGATCAGCGGTACGCCCCATCGCCGGCAGAAGACGCCCATAAACGCATCTTCCGCCATCACCCTGAGATCGCACCAGAGCGCCAGCTCCATCCCGCCGGCGACAGCCGGGCCCTCGATCGCCGCGATGACCGGTTTGGCAAGCCGAAGTCGCGTCGGCCCCATCGGCCCCGGGCGCGGCGCGCCGGCGAAATCTTCCGCGACGCGAATCGCGTGGCGGAGATACCAGTCCTCGTCCATTCCACCGGCCGCTCGCTTGAGGTCGAACCCCGCGCAGAACGCGGCGCCCTCGCCGGTCAGCACTGCGACGGCGGCTTCGCTCTGGTCGAATGCGAGGAAGGCATCGTAAAGCGCGGCGGCCGTTTCCGGGTCCACGGCGTTTCGCGCGGCCGGACGGACGATCGTGATCACACGCGCCGGGCCGTCGTCTTCGATTCTGATCGTCATCTGCGCCTCCCGCTCGGAGGCGCAGCCTAGCGCGCGCCTGGGGCGGGCGCGATGTCCCCCGGCGGGCGGGCGGCTCAAGCGGCGCGGGGCAGGGCCTCTGGCGCGCGGTCCATCTCCTCCGGTTCCGGCGCGGGGGGCGCCGTGACGGCGCGGGTCGTCGCAAGCAGGCCGTGGAGCGCCAGAAGCGCCGTCGCCGCGCCCGGCCCTTTTGGCATGAGCGCATAGCAGGGACGCCAGCGCGGCGCGAACGACGCCTTGAACTCATGCAGGCCGCGGAGCGCGCGGCCCCGCGCCTCGCCGCCCCAGATTCGGCGGAGAAGCGCGGCGACCGGGCCCTTTGCGGCGTCGAGGCCGGCGAGCGGCGCCATGCAGAGGCTGAACCGGCGCGCGCCCGATGCCTTCGCGTCGCCGATCGCCGCGACGATCAACGCGGCGATGGCGCCGGAGGGCGCATCCTCGACGGCGCGCATGAGGTCGATTGACCATTCGGCGCCGTCGCCCGAAACCCACAGCGAGAGGAACGCGACCGCGGCGCCGCCCCCGTCGCGCGCCTCCAGCACAGGAAAGCGGCGAAGCCATGCGGCGTCGAAGCGGCCGACGGAAAAGCCGCGCTCCCGCCCGCCCTTCGATTCGAGCCAGGCGTCGCTCACCGGTTTCAGGCGATGGAGCGGCGCCGCGCCCGGCGCATGGCGCAGGATCTGGAGGCCGGATTTCTCCGCCTGCGAGATCTTGCGGCGGAGGCGCCGGCGCGACGATGCGCCGAGATCGAACGCGGCCGGATCGATCATCGCCTCCATGCCGATCCGCACCGGCGCGAAGCCGGCGGCCCGCCCGAGCGCGGCGGCGCGTGGCCCGGCGCGGTAGATCATCGCGGCGCGGCCGCGGCGCCGTGCGGCGCGGCGGAACCCGGCCAGAAGCTCCGGCCAGTGCGCCCTGGACCCGACCGGATCGCCGAGCGCCACCAGCCCGCGCCGCCGTGCGCCGCAGAGCAGGAAGGCGTCCGCGTCCCGGATGAAGAGCGGCTTGGCGTCGCCGAGATGGAGAAGCGCCGCCTCGGCCCGCCCCGAGCCGGCGATGGCGGCCTCGATCCGCGCCGCGGGCGGGGCGGCCCTGGCGCGGCGGAACCGGAGTTCCTCGGCGGCGAGAAGGGTGAGCCCGATCGTGGCCGGCGCGAGATGGAAGAAGGCCCGGAAGACGAAGATCGCCGCAAGCGCCGATTCCGGCGCGACATCCGGCAGCGCAAGCAGGATCACGCCCTCGAAGGCGCCGGCCCCGCCGGGCGTGCCGGCGAGAAGGCCGGCGGAAAGCGCGCCGACATAGGCGGCGAAGACGGCCGCGAAGCTCGGCCCATCGGGCAGGAGGAGCCAGAGCGCGAAGGCCGCCGGCGTCACGTCGATCGCCGCGAGGCCGACGAAGAGGAGGGCCTGCCGCAGCGACCCGGCGCGCCGGCTGGCGCGCGCAAGGACAAGGAGCGCCGCAACCGCGCCGATGGCGATGGCGGTCGCCGGCGCCTGAGGCGCGAATCCGTCGAGAAGCGCCGCCGCCTCCGGCGAGAGCGCCGCGGCCGCGAGGCCGACCACCGCGAGGCCGCCGAAGAAGCCGACCGCCACCGCCCCGGAGGCGCGCGCCGCCCCAGCCGGCGTCAGCCCTTCGCGGCGCAGCATGCGCCAGCGCGTGAAGCCGGCGACGAGGATGCCGAAGCCGAGCGTCTGCCCGAGGCCGGATGCGGTCAGGCCGACCGCCAGCGAGCGGCGGAGCGGCAGCCGCATGCCGATCGAAGGGAGGGCGGCCGCGTCGTAACACGCGACCGCCGCCCAACTCATGATCGCCGACGCGGCGACGAGTAGGAGGACGCCTGCCCCACAGGCCGCCGCCTCACGCATGACGACGGCCAGATCGAGTTTGGCGAACGCCTCACCCACGAGCGCAACGACGATCGTGAGCGAACACATCGCTGCAGCCACCTGTACTGCGAGACGCGCCCCCCCGATCGAACGACGCCTCACAACTTCGCTAGATGACGACATGCCCCTCCTCCCCAGACGCCACGCAACGACGAACGAGGACATGGATGCGCCACCAAGGTGAACGAATCAGAAAGATCGAAGGGGGTGGAAGCACAAACCATGAACCATTCGTCGCAATTGCCCCCCGCTCTCCGGCGCGGAGAAGGCGCGACAACCGCCTCCGGGCGCCCTATATCTCGCCATATGAGCGACCGCGATCTCAGGAATCCCGCCGAGCGGCACCCGGAAAAGGCGCGCCGCGTCGACAATCCATCGCCCCGGAAGCCCGACTGGATTCGGGTGAAGGCGCCCACCTCGCCGGGCTATCGCAAGACCCGCGACACGATCCGCGAGAACCGGCTCGTCACGGTCTGCGAAGAGGCCGGCTGCCCGAATGTGGGCGAGTGCTGGGCGCAGGGCCACGCGACCATGATGATCATGGGGGAGATCTGCACGCGCGGCTGCACCTTCTGCAACGTCGCCACCGGCCGCCCGCGCGCGCTCGACGCCTTCGAGCCGGGGCGGGTGGCGCATGCGGTGGCGACGCTCGGCCTCGCCCATGTCGTCGTCACCTCGGTGGATCGGGACGATCTCGACGATGGCGGCGCCGAACACTTCGCGCAGACGATCCGCGCGATCCGCCGCCGCGCGCCCGAGACCACGATCGAGGTGCTGACGCCCGACTTCCTGAAATGCGCGCCCGGCGCGCTGGAGACCGTGGTCGCCGCGCGGCCCGACGTCTTCAACCACAACCTCGAAACCGTGCCGGGCCTCTATCCCGAAGTGCGCCCCGGCGCGCGCTACTTCCATTCGCTCCGGCTCCTCCAGCGGGTGAAGGAGCTCGACCCGTCGATGTTCACCAAGTCCGGCATCATGGTCGGGCTCGGCGAGGAGCGGCAGGCGGTCCTGCAGGTGATGGACGACATGCGCGCCGCGGATGTCGATTTCCTCACCATCGGCCAGTACCTCCAGCCGACGCCGAAGCATCATGCGGTGGCGCGCTTCGTCACCCCCGAGGACTTCGCGAGCTATGAGAAGACGGCCCGGGCCAAGGGGTTCCTGATGGTCTCGGCGAGCCCGCTGACGCGTTCGAGCTATCACGCGGGAGAGGATTTCGAGCGGCTGCGCGCGGCGCGCGCAGCAGCCGGCTGAGGGGACGCGACTTTCGTCAATCCCCAGATCAACGAATTGCTGCTAGGCTCGTCGTCCGAGTCCCGGGGGAAAACGTGACCGCCGAAACCGACCGCACCGACGCCGCCTACCTGGACCCGCGCGCCCTGCGCGAGACGATCTCGGCCCTCCGCGCCGCGCTCGAAGGCGCCGAGATCCGGCGCATCAACGAGGTCCAGGCCGCCGCCGTCGCCGCCGCCTCCGAGATCGAGCAGCTCAAGGCCGCCGCCCAGGCGCTCCGCGCCGCGATGGAGACGGAGCGGGCGCAGGCCGACGCGCGCCTGCAGGAGATGCGGCGCGAGGCCTCCGACCAGGCGCAGCAGCTGCGCGACACGATCCAGTCCCTCCGGCAGCGGCTCGAGGACGAGCGCGCCCGGGCTCAGGACAGGATGCACGAAGAACGAGCGGCAAACAACCGTGAGTTGAGCGAGATGCGCGACCTCGCCCACGCCCTCCGCGCCGAGATGGACCGGCAGACGATCCGCCAGGCCGAGCTTGCGCAGGAGGCCGCGCGCCGCCACGCGGCCGAACTGCGGGAGCTGACGCAGACGATCCAGCAGCTGCGGGATCGCATGGACCGAGAACGCAGCCATGCCTGACGATCGCCTTGCGCCCGTCGGGGAAACCCATGAAGAGCAGCTGACGCATCTGCGCCGGCTCCTCGACATTTCCCGGAAGGTGGCGGCGCAGGACACGCTCGACACCGTGCTGGAGACTCTGATCGACCTCGCCTGCCAGGAGACCGGGGCCGAGCGCGGCACACTTTTCCTCAACGACCCCGCGACCGGCGAACTCGTCAGCCGCATCGCGCTCGGCATGCAGCGGCGCGAGATCCGCATCATGAACGACGAGGGCGTCGCCGGCGCCGTGTTCCAGACCGGCGAGGGCGAGATCGTCGAGAACGCCTACAAGGACCCCCGCTTCAACGACCAGGTGGACCGGGAATCCGGCTTCAGGACGCGGTCGATCCTCTGCGCCCCGATCCGCACCGCCAAGGACGAGGTGATCGGCGTCGCGCAGATGCTGAACAAGACCGAGGGCCGCTTCGCCCAGCGGGATCTCGAAGTCCTCCAGGGCATCACCACGCAATGCGCGATCACGCTGCAATCCATGCAACTCGTCGAGCGGATCGAGAAGAGCCGCGAGCGCGAGGTCGAGTTCCTCAACATCATTTCGGAGATGACCTCGGAGCTGGAGCTGAACCGGCTCCTCAACAAGGTCATGACCGAGGCGACGCGGATGCTCGACTCGGAGCGCTCCACGCTCTTCCTCAACGACGAGAAGACGAACGAGCTTTTCTCCCATGTCGGCGCCGGGCTCGACAGTTTCGAGATCCGCCTGCCGAACACCGCGGGCATCGCCGGCACCGTCTTCACCACCGGCAAGACGATCAACATCCCGCACGCCTACGCCGATCTCCGCTTCAACCCGAGCTTCGACAAGCAGACCGGGTTCTTCACTCGCTCGATCCTCTGCGTGCCGGTGGTCAACAAGCGCGGCAAGGTGATCGGCGTCACCCAGGTGCTGAACAAGCGCGGCGGCCCGTTCGACGACGAGGACGAAAGCCGGCTCAAGGCCTTCACCGCCCAGATCGCCATCGGCCTCGAGAACGCGAAGCTCTTCTCCGACGTCCAGATGATGAAGAACTACACCGACGCCATGCTGCAGAGCATGACGAACGGCGTCATCACCGTGGACGCCGACATGACGGTGCGAACCTGCAACGCCGCCGCCGCCCGGCTGATGGGCCGCACGCCCGACCGCGTGGTGGGCGAGCCCGGCGAGTCCATCGGCGAGGAGAATCTCTGGCTGGTCGACCGGCTCCGCAAGGTGCTGGAGAGCGGCGAGGGCGACATCATCATGGGCGTCGAGCTGAAGTTCTTCGAACGCTCGATCACCACCAACCTCACCATGCTGCCGCTGAAATCGGGGGAGGGGGACTTCCTCGGCGCGATGGTGATGATCGAGGACATCACCGCGGAGAAGCGGGTGAAATCCACGCTCTCCCGCTACATGGACCCGAAGCTGGCGGACCAGCTTCTCGCCGAGGGCAGCCAGGACGAGGTTCTGGGCGGCCGGGACGCCATCGCGACCGTTCTCTTCTCCGACGTGCGCGGCTTCACCACCATCACCGAAGCGCTCGGCGCGCAGGGCACGGTGAAGCTCCTCAACGAGTATTTCGAACTGATGGTGGACGTGATCGCCGCCCAGGGCGGGATGCTCGACAAATTCATCGGCGACGCGATGATGGCCGCCTTCGGCATCCCGATCAGCCACGAGGACGACGAGGATCGCGCCGTGAAGGCGTCGATCGAGATGATCCGCCGCCTGTGGGACTGGAACGGCCAGCGGTTGAAGCGGGGCGAGCTGCCGATCGACATGGGCATCGGCCTCAACACCGACGGCATCGTCGCCGGCAACATCGGCTCGAAGAAGCGGATGGACTACACGATGATCGGCGACGGCGTGAACCTCGCCGCCCGGCTCGAAAGCGCCTGCAAGACCTATCACGCGCGCATCCTGATCTCCGAGCACACGGTGAAGGGCCTGAAGGGCATCTACCGGCTCAGGGAGATCGACCGCGTGCAGGTGAAGGGCAAGACCAAGCCCGTCGACGTCTACGAGTGCCTCGACTACCACAACAACGAGACCTTCCCGAACCTGATGGAGGCGGTCGGCCATTTCCGCGAAGGCGTGGACCGCTACCGCAAGCAGGACTGGGACCGCGCGATCCGCTCCTTCGAGGAGGCCGCCCGCGCCAACCCGAACGATGCGATGGCCGCGGACTATATCGAGCGCTGCCGCATCATGGTCTTCGATCCGCCCGGCGACGACTGGGACGGCACCTGGATCATGAAGACGAAGTGAGGCGTCGCCTCATCGCATTCAGAATTTCCGATGTGGTCGCGAAATCAGGCGCTTGATCGCGATTTCAACCTTGAATCGCGGGCCCGTTCAGTCCTCGAACTCCACCGTGCCGATATAGGGCAGGTTCCGGTTCTGCTGCGCGTAGTCGATGCCGTAGCCGACCACGAAGGCGTCGGGGATCTCGAAGCCGACGAAGCGGGCCTCGACCGGAACCTCCCTTCGCGCCGCCTTGTCGAGGAGGGCGCAGATCTCGATCCGGTTCGGCCCGCGCGCGGCCAGAAGCTCCATCACCGCGTTCAGCGTATGGCCGCTGTCGATGATGTCCTCGAC
>CALFYQ010000159.1 GCA_937952085.1 uncultured Paracoccaceae bacterium
GAAAGACGCGGACATGGCTCTGCCCGAATTCTCCCTGCGCCAGCTTCTCGAGGCCGGCGTCCACTTCGGCCACCAGACGCACCGGTGGAACCCGAAGATGGGCCCCTGGATCTACGGCGATCGCAACGGGATCCACATCATCGACCTCACCCAGACGGTGCCGCTGCTCGACGCGGCCCTTCAGGCGGTGCGGGACACCGTCGCCCGCGGCGGGCGCATCCTCTTCGTCGGCACCAAGCGGCAGGCGCAGAAGGGCGTGGCCGAGGCGGCGGAGCGCTGCGCGCAGTACTACATGAACCACCGCTGGCTCGGCGGCACGCTCACCAACTGGAAGACCGTCTCGAACTCCATCGCCCGGCTGAAGAAGCTGGACGAGCAACTCGACGGCGGCGGCGCCGCGGCGCTGACCAAGAAGGAGCGGCTGAACCTCGACCGTGAGCGGCAGAAGCTTTCCGCCTCGCTCGGCGGCATTCGCGAGATGGGCGGCGTGCCGGACATGATCTTCGTGATCGACACGAACAAGGAGGCGCTGGCGATCGCCGAGGCCAACAAGCTCGGCATCCCCGTCGTCGCGGTGCTCGATTCGAACTCCGACCCGCAGGGCGTCGCCTACCCGATCCCGGGCAACGACGACGCGGCTCGGGCGATCAAGCTCTACTGCGACCTCGCCTCCGACGCCGCGCTCGACGGCATGGCGGCGCAGATGGGCGCCGCGGGCTTCGATCTCGGCGAGATCGAGGAGCCGATCGCCGAGGAGCTTCCGGAGGAGGCCCCGGCCGAAGCGGCCGCCGAGACGCCGGCCGAGCAGGCGCCGGCCCAGTAAGGCCGCGGGGCCGGGCGACACGAGACCGTCGCGCGGCCCGGCTACCCCGAATGACCGAGACCCTTCCGCGCGCCCCGGCGCGCGGACGGCATTGAGGACGAGGAGCACGAGATGGCGATCACGGCCCAGGACGTGAAGACGCTCCGCGACATGACCGGCGCGGGCATGATGGACTCGAAGAAGGCGCTGACCGAGACGGACGGCGATCTCGAGGCGGCGGTGGACTGGCTCCGCGCCAAGGGCCTCGCCAAGGCGGCGAAGAAGGCCGGCCGCGTGGCGGCCGAGGGGCTCGTGGGCGTCGCCGCGAAGCCGGGCGTCGGCGTCGCGGTCGAGATCAACTCCGAGACCGACTTCGTCGCGCGGAACCCCGAGTTCCAGGCGATGGTGGCGGGCATCGCCGCCGCGGCGCTCGACGCGGCGGACCTCGCGGCGCTCGTCGCCGCGCCGCTCGGCGGCTCGACCGTCGGCGACACCGTGACGGCGAAGATCGCCACGATCGGCGAGAACATGTCGGTCCGCCGCATGGCGAAGATCGAGGCGGACCACGTCGCGACCTATGTGCACAACGCCGCGGCGGAGGGCATGGGCAAGATCGGCGTGCTCGTCGGCATCTCCGGCGGCGACGCCGCGGGCGCGCTGGCGATCGGCAAGCAGGTGGCGATGCACGTCGCCGCGACCTCGCCGGCCGCGCTTTCGGCCGAGGATCTCGACCCCGCGCTGGTCGAGCGCGAGAAGGCGGTGCTGACCGAGCAGGCCCGCGCCTCCGGCAAGCCGGACGCGGTCATCGAGAAGATGATCGTCGGCCGGATGCAGAAGTTCTATTCCGAGGTCTGCCTCCTGAAGCAGACCTTCGTCGTGAACCCCGACCTGACGGTCGAGAAGGCGGTGGCCGAGGCCGGCCCCTACAAGGTCACGGGCTTCGCCCGCGTCCAGGTCGGCGAGGGGATCGAGAAGGAAGAAGAGGACTTCGCCGCCGAGGTCGCCAAGACGATGGGCGCCTGACGCCCATCGGGGTGCGCGTCGTTGCTGGTCTACATCCACGCCGGAATGCACAAGACCGGCACGACGCACATCCAGCACAGCCTCGCCGAGAACCGGCGCGCGCTTTCCCGGCTCGGGGTCGGCGTCTGGCCCGGCTCGGTCAACCACACTTCGGCCGCGCTGGCGCTCGCCGGCGCGCCGCGGCCTCGGGCCGCTGAGGCCGCGCCGAAGCTCGCCCGCCGGGTTCTCGACGACATCGCCCGAAGCCGCCGCCGCGGGATGCGCGCCTATCTCCTCGTCGGCGAGGGGATCGGCGCGAACCTGACGGCCGAAGCGGCGGCGCGGCTTCGCGCGGCGCTCGGCGAGGTCTCCGACGGGGCCCGCGCCATCGTCTATCTCCGTGAGCCTGTCTCCTATGTCGCGGCGATGCGGCAGGAGCATGTGAAGGCCGGCGGCGCGCTCGCCGACGCGCCGGACAAGGCGCGCCCGCCGCGCTATCGCCGCCGCGTTGAGGGCCTGCTCTCCGCGATGCCGGAGCATCTGACGATTCGCCTCTACGACCGGGCGCGGCTGACCGGCGGCGACGCGCTGGCCGACTTTCTCGGCTGGGCCGGCCTCGGCGACGTGACGCCGCGGCTGACCCCGGCGCGGGCGGGCAACCGCACGCTCAGCGTCGAGGCGGCGCATGTCTGGGAGCGCGTCGTCCGCCGCGCCCCGGAGGCCCGCCGCTGGCCGCTGAGGCAAAAGGTGGAGGACGTGCTTTCGGCCCTGCCGGGGCGGCCGTTCCGGCTTTCCGCCGAGGCGGCGGCGCGCGTTCTGGCCGAGACGGCGAAGGATCGGGCCTGGCTGACGGAGGCGCTCGGCCGCGACCCGTTCCACGGGGCGCCGCCGCCGCCCGCCGGCTCGATCGAATGGAATGTTGGCGAGGGGTTTATCGACTTTCTCGCGGATATGGTGTTGGAAGTGGCGCGGGCGCGGGCGGACCGCGCCGACAGCCTGGCGCGGCGGCTCGCCCTCGCGTTTGGAGGCGCGGCGGCGCCGTCCGGAGCCGAACAAAGGGGGGCGCGAGATGTCGGAACCTGAGCGGGATCAGCAGAGGCCGATCTACTCGCGCGTTCTCCTCAAGATCTCCGGCGAGGCGCTGATGGGGGATCGGGGCTACGGCCTCAACCCGCCGACGGTGCACAAGATCGCCGAGGAGGTGGCCAAGGTCCACGCGCTCGGCGTCGAGCTTTGCCTGGTGATCGGCGGCGGCAACATCTTCCGCGGGCTCTCGGGCTCGGCGCAGGGGATGGAGCGCGCCTCGGCGGACTACATGGGCATGCTGGCGACGATCATGAACGCGCTCGCCATGCAGTCCGCGCTCGAGGCGCGGGGTCTCCACACGCGGGTGATCTCCGCGATCCCGATGGACCAGATCTGCGAGCCCTATATCCGCCGGCGCGCCGTGCGCCATCTCGAGAAGAAGCGCATCGTCATCTTCGCGGCGGGCACCGGCAACCCCTACTTCACCACCGACACCGCGGCGACGCTGCGGGCGATGGAGATGAATTGCGGGGCGATCTACAAGGGCACCCAGGTCGACGGCGTCTACGACGCCGACCCGAAGAAGGAGCCGAACGCCACGCGCTACGACCGCGTCTCCTATGACGAGGTGCTGGCGAAGAACCTCAAGGTGATGGACGCCTCGGCCATCGCGCTCGCCCGCGACAACGACCTGCCGATCGTGGTCTTCTCGCTCGCGCATGAGGGCGGCTTCGCGGCGGTCTTGAGGGGCGAAGGAAAATTCACCATTGTCGACCACGGTTGACCCGGCGCGCCGGGGCCCCGGGGGAAAGCGGACGGAATGGCTGACGAAGAACCCGAAATCGATCTCGACTCGCTCGAGAAGCGCATGGATGGCGCGCTTGCCGCGCTGAGGCAGGAATTCCTCGGGCTGCGCACCGGCCGCGCTTCGGCCAGCATGCTGGAGCCGGTGCAGGTCGAGGCCTATGGCCAGATGACGCCGGTCAACCAGCTCGCCACGGTCAACGTGCCCGAGCCGCGGATGATCACGCTCAACGTCTGGGACAAGGCGAACGTCGCCAAGGTCGAGAAGGCGATCCGCGCCTCCGGCCTCGGCCTCAACCCGGTTGTGGACGGCACGATCCTCCGCCTGCCGATTCCCGAGCTGAATGAGGAACGCCGCCGCGAACTCGCCAAACTCGCGGGCAAATACGCCGAGGACGCCCGCATCGCCGTGCGCAACGTGCGGCGCGACGGGATGGACCAGATCAAGAAGGCCAAGGGCGACGGCATGAGCGAGGACGATCAGAAGCTCTGGTCCGACGAGGTGCAATCGCTCACGGACGCCGGCATCAAGAAGATCGATGAAGCGCTGGCGGCGAAGCAGGAAGAAATCATGCAGGTCTGACCTGCCGGTCGGGACGGGCGAAAGGAAGGGTCTGCGGCTTCATGGGACGCGCCGAATTCCTCGATGAGACTCCCAGGGAGCCGGCGCGGCGCGCGCGGCACGTCGCCATCATCATGGACGGCAACGGCCGCTGGGCGACGCGCCGCGGCCTGCCGCGCCTCGCCGGGCACCGCAAGGGCGCCGACGCGGTGCGCGCCGTGGTGGAGGCCTGCCCCGATCTCGGCGTCGAGGTGCTGACGCTCTTCGCCTTCTCCACCGAGAACTGGAAGCGTCCGCGCGCCGAGGTGGACGGGCTGATGACGCTCTTTCGCCGCTACATGCGGCGGGAGGCGGCGGAACTGGCCGAGAAGGGCGCCCGCGTGCGCTTCATCGGCGAGCGGAACGGCCTCGCGCCCGATCTTCTCGACCTGATGGCCGGGCTTGAGGCGCAGACCGCCAGGAACGACAGGATGACATTGGTCATCGCGCTCAATTACGGCGGCCGGTCGGAAATCGCCGCGGCGGCGCGGCGCCTCGCGGCGCGGATCGCCTCCGGCGAATTGCCGGCCGCGGCGGCGGACGAGGCGGCGCTCGCGGCCGAGCTCGGCACCGCCGGCCTGCCGGACCCGGATCTGGTGATCCGCACCTCGGGCGAAAAGCGCATCTCCAACTTCATGCTCTGGGAATGCGCCTATTCCGAGTTCCTCTTCGTGGACGAACTCTGGCCGGATTTCGACCGGGCCGCCCTGGCCCGGGCGCTGGCGGATTTCGGGGCGCGCGAGCGGCGCTTCGGCGCCCTCGCGCTCTAGGCCGTGCCGCTCGGCGCTGGCCGCGGCCGTTTCCCCGATCTGGCGCTGCGCTCGGTCGTCGCGGTCCTCTTTGCGGCGGTCGGCTTCGGGGCGATCTGGGCGGGCGGCGCCTGGGGTCTCGCCTTCGTGATGATCGCCGGCGGAATCATGGTCTGGGAATGGCGGCGCATCTCCTCGCGGCCGGGGGACCGGGTGATCGCCGGCTTCCAGGCGCTGGCGGTGGCGGGCGCGGCTTTCGTCGCCTTTCGCGGCCGGCTGGCGGAGGCGGCGTTCTTCCTCGTCGCGGTCGCGGCGGCGGGGGTCATCTTCGACCTCGCGCGCGGGCGGGCGCCTTGGTGGAGCCTCGTCGGCGCGCTCTATCTCGGCGCGGCGCTCGCCTTCTTCATCTTCCTTCTCGGCGCGCCGGCGCACGGGCTCCAGGTCATCGTCTGGCTCGTCCTCGTCGTGGTGGCGACGGATGTCGGCGCCTATTTCGCCGGCCGGGCCATCGGCGGGCCGAAGCTCTGGCCGCGGGTCAGTCCGAACAAGACCATCGCGGGGGCCTGCGGCGGGCTGGCGATGGCGGCCATCGCGGCGCTCGTCACCGGCTTCGCGGCCGGGCGCGGGCTGACGCTGGCGGCCGGGGTGGCGGCGATGGCGGTCTCCGCCGTGGCGCAGGCCGGCGATCTCGCCGAGAGCGCGTTCAAGCGGCGCTTCGGCGCGAAGGATTCCGGGCGCATCCTGCCCGGCCATGGCGGTCTTCTCGACCGGCTCGACGGGATGGTGGCGGCGACGCTGGCGGTCGGCGCGCTGTCCGTCCTCCGGCCGGACCAGCCGATCTGGGCCTGGTGATGCGGCGCGTGTCCATCCTCGGCGCGACCGGCTCGATCGGGCGGAGCACGCTCGACGTGCTGCGCGCCCTCGGCGGGCCGTCGGCCTTTCGGGCGGTGGCGCTGACCGGCGCGGCGAACGTGGCGGAACTCTCGGCCGCGGCGCGGGAATTCGGCGCCGAGATCGCCGTCACCGCCGACGAGGCGATGCTGCCGGAATTGCGGGACCGGCTCGCCGGCTCGGGCGTCGAGGCGGCGGCGGGCGAAGCGGCGCTGGTCGAGGCGGCCTCAAGGCCGGCGGACTGGACGATGGCCGCCATCGTCGGCGCGGCCGGGCTCGCCCCGACGCTGGCGGCGGCGCGCTCGGGCGCGACCATCGCCCTCGCCAACAAGGAATGCCTCGTCTCCGCCGGCGGCCTCTTCCTCGCCACCGCGAAGGCGGCCGGGTCGCGGGTGATCCCGGTCGACAGCGAGCATTCGGCGATCTTCCAGTGCCTCGACGCCCATGCCGGCCAGGCGCCGGCGAAGTTCCTGCTGACCGCCTCCGGCGGCCCGTTCCGCGACTGGCCGCGGGAGCGGATGGCGGCGGCGACGCCGGAGATGGCGGCGGCGCACCCGAACTGGTCGATGGGCCTCAAGATCTCCATCGATTCCGCCTCGATGTTCAACAAGGCGCTGGAGATGATCGAGGCGCGCTGGCTCTTCGGCGCCACCTCCGAGACGCTGGACGTGGTGATCCACCCGCAATCGGTGGTCCATTCCGCCGTCAGCTACCCGGACGGCTCGACCCTCGCCCATATGGGCGCGCCGGACATGCGCACCGCCATCGGCTATGCGCTGACCTGGCCGGAGCGCCGGGCGCTGCCGGTGAAGCCGCTCGACCTCGTCGCGCTCGGCCGGCTCGACTTCCACGCGCCGGACGAGGCGCGCTTCCCGGCGCTCCGCCTCGCCCGCGCGGCGATGGACGGCTCGGAACTCGCCGGCGCCGCCCTCAACGCCGCGAAGGAGGCCGCGCTCGTCGCCTTCATCGAGCGACGTGTCGGTTTTCTCGACATGGCGCGGGTGGTCGAGGCCGTTCTAGAACGCATGGGAACGGGCGCCCCGGCGAGCGACCTGGGCGATGTCTTCGCCGCGGATCGAGAGGCGCGGCGGCTGGCCGAAAGCGAAATGGCGCAGCACACGGCCTGA
>CALFYQ010000160.1 GCA_937952085.1 uncultured Paracoccaceae bacterium
AACCCGTCGCCCAGTTGCCGCCCGAAGCTCATGTCGAGCGGCGCGGAGACGATCCGCATGCCGCCCGGCCCCGGGTCCTTGATGTTGAGCCGAAGCTCGATTCCCTCGTTCGGCTGGAGCGTGATGACGAGCGCGTTGCCCTTCAGCGCCCCCGCCTCCGCCTCGAAGATCGAATGCGGCGCGTCCTTGAAGCGGATCGCGATCTCGGTGTGCCGCGCCTTCAGCCGCTTGCCGGAGCGGAGATAGAAGGGCGCCCCGGCCCAGCGCCAGTTGTCCACCATCGCCTTCATCGCGATGAAGCACTCGGTGCGGCTCTCCGGGTCCCCCGCCTCCTCGCGGTAGGAGGGGCCGTCCGGCCCGGCGGAATACTGGCCCCGCACCACGTCGCGGTCGACCTCGGAGCCCTCGATCGGCCGGAGCGCCCGCAGCACCTTCAGCTTCTCGTCCCGCACCGCGTCGGGGTCGAAATGGAAGGGCGGCTCCATCGCCGTCAGGCAGAGAAGCTGGAGGAGATGGTTCTGCACCATGTCCCGGATCGCGCCGTTCTTGTCGTAATAGGCGCCCCGCGCGCCGACGCCGACCGTCTCCGCCGCGGTGATCTGCACATGGTCGATGTGGTGCGCGTTCCAGATCGGCTCGAAGAGCGCGTTGGCGAAGCGGAGCGCCATCAGGTTCTGCACCGTCTCCTTGCCGAGATAATGGTCGATCCGGTAGACCTGCCGCTCCTCGAAGCTCTCGGAGAGCTGCGCGTTCAGCATCCGCGCGCTGGCCAGATCCCGCCCCAGCGGCTTCTCGACCACGACGCGGGTCTTCGGCGTCACCAGCTTCGCCTCGCCGAGCCGGTGGCAGATCGGCCCGAAGAGCGACGGCGCGACGGAGAGATAGAAGGCCCGCGCCCGGTCCTCCCGCCCCTTCAGCCGCTTCGCCAGCGCCGGCCAGCCCGAAGGGTCCGCCGCATCCACCTGCGCGTAGTCCAGCATCTCCAGGAACCGGGTCAGCGCCGCCTCGTCGCGATGCGCCTTCGGCACGAATTCCTCCAGCGCCGCCGCCGCGAACTCGCGGAACGCCGCGCGGCTCATCTTCGCCCGCGCCGCGCCGATGATGAGCGCGCCCTCGGGCGCCTGCCCGGCCGAGAAGCGGTGGAACAGCGCCGGGATCAGCTTGCGCCGGGCGAGATCGCCGGTGCCGCCGAACACCACGAGATCGAAGGGCTCGACCGGAACCGTCCTGGCGACCATGCGCGTCTCCTCTTGTGCGCCGCAACGTAACGGCGCCCGCGGCCCATTGTGAAGGCCCCGCCGATTCGCCGTTGCCCTCCGCCCCTGCGCCAGTAGTCTCGCGCCATGTTGAAGGATCGCTACGGGCTTTCGCTCTCCACCGCCTCCACCCTGGCGCGCGACGCCTTCGTCGACGGCGTCGACCGTTTCCTCGCCGCGCAGGAAGGAACGGAGGCCGCGCTTCGCCGCGCCATCGCGGCCGACCCCAATTTCGCCCTCGCCCGCATCGCCCTCGCCCGCCACCTTCAGACCTGCGGCCGCGCCGCCGAAGCCGCGCCCGAACTCGCCGCCGCCCGCGCCGCCGAGGGCCTCTCCGAGCGCGAGACCTCCCACATCGCCGCGCTCACGCCCCTTCTCGAAGGCCGCGGCGCCGCCGCCCTGCCGCTGATCCGCGCCCATCTCGAAACCTGGCCTCGGGACGTGATGGTCGCGCAGCCCTGCGCCGGCGTCTTCGGCCTCATCGGCTTTTCCGGCGAAGCGGGTCGGGAGGCTGCGCTCCTCGCCTTCATGGCCGGCCTCGCCCCGCATTACGGGAAGGACTGGTGGTTTCTCACCCAGTTCGCCTTCGCCGAGATCGAGGCGGGCCGCACCGCCCCCGGCGCCGCGCGGATCGAGGGCGCCTTCGCTCTCAACCCGCGAAACGCCAACGCCGCCCACATCCTCGCCCATCTCCTCTACGAGCAGGGGGAGATCGCGGAGGGCCGCCGCTTCCTCGCCGGCTGGCGTGAAGACTATGCGCGCGAGGGCGTGCTCCATACCCATATCGCCTGGCATGGCGGGCTCTGGGCGCTGGAATCGGGCGATACGGGGGAGATGTGGCGCATCTACGCGGCCGACATCGACCCCGGCGCCGCCTCCGGCCCGCCGCTCAACGTGCTGACCGACGCCGCCGCGCTTCTCTTCCGCGCCGAGCTCGCCGGCGAGCGGGCGCCCGAGGGCGCCTGGGCCAGGGTCGCCGATTACGCGGCCGCCCGCTTCCCCGATCCGGGCCTCGCCTTCGCCGATGTCCATGCCGCGCTCGCCCATGCGATGGCCGGAAACGGCGAGGCCCTCGTCCGCCTCGCCACGGCCTCCGCCGGGGCCGCCCCCGATCTTGTCCGCGGGCTCGCCGAAGCCTTCCGCGCCTTCGCCGCAGCGGACTGGGCCGGCGCCCTCGCCGCGTTCGTGCCCGCGCTCCGCGACCATGCGCGAATCGGCGGCAGCCGCGCCCAGCGGGACCTGATCGAATTCGCCGCCGCCGCCGCGCTCCTGAGGCTCGGAAAGGCCGAGGAGGCCCGCCGCTTCCTCGCGATCCGCCGCCCCCTCGCCCCGCCGAACGCCGTCGCCGGCCTCGCCTAGCGGCCGCCGCCCGAGAGATTGACGCGGAGCGTGTCGAGGTCGCCGACCATCTTCAGCACCTCCTCCATGGTAAGGCCGGAGGCCTGGAGGAGGCAGCCGGGGATCTTCTCGGCCTCGGCTTCGAGCGCCTTGCCCGCCTCGGTGAGCCGGACGATGACGACGCGCTCGTCCTCTTTCGCCCGCTCGCGATAGATCAGCCCCGCCGCCTCGAGCCGCTTCAGGAGCGGCGTCAGCGTGCTCGTCTCGAGCCGAAGCGCCCGGCCGATCTCGCCCACCGGGCGCTCGTCCCGCGTCCAGAGCGCCGCCATGGCGAGAAACTGCGGATAGGTGAGGCCGAGCGGCTCCAGAAGCGCCTGGTAGGCCCGGTTGAAGGCGTGGTGGGCGCCATAGATGGCGAAGCAGAGCCGCGCGAAGCGGCCCACGCCCTCGTCCATCTCTTTCGGTTCTTCGTCCATCGGCGCAATGTTCCTGTCACGGCGCGGGGCCATTGACAATCGGGAAGTCCGCTCCAATATATCGCTCACGATATAATCGCATTTCGAAACAGGAGACGGAGCCAACCATGCCCACCAGCATCATCTACGAAACCTCCTCCCGCGCCACCGGCGGCCGCGACGGCCACACCAAGTCGCTCGACTCGTCCTTCGAGGCGAAGCTGGTCCGCCCGAAGGAGATGGGCGGCGCCGCCGGCGCCGAGGGCGTGAACCCCGAGATCCTCTTCGCCTCCGGCTATTCCGCCTGTTTCCTCGGCGCGATGGGCTTCGTCGCCGGCCAGAAGAAGGTGAAGCTGCCGGCGGACGCCACGGTGAAGGCCACGGTCGGCATCGGCCCGCGCTCCGAGGGCGGCTTCGGCCTCGCCGTCGCGCTCGAGGTCAGCATCCCCGGCATGGACAAGGCGGAGGCCAAGGCCCTCGTCGAGACGGCCCACCAGGTCTGCCCCTATTCGAACGCGACCCGCGGCAACATCGACGTGAAGCTCACGGTCGTCTGACGCGTCGGGTTCGATCGCGTCACGGGAAAGCGCGGCGCGCGTGGGGGCGCCGCGCCCCAACCAGACAAGGCAGAATCAAAAAGGGTTTCGGCGCCAAGGCGTTGAACCCCCTATCGCATGCGATAGGCGCGCCGGTCAGCTCCGCGCGCCGGCCCCGCGAGACATCGCCGCCACGCCCGTTCGCGCCACCTCGATCAGGCCGAGCGGCCGCATCAGGTCGACGAAGGCGTCGATCTTCTTCGGGTCCCCGGTCAGCTCGAAGACGAAGCTCTGGAGCGTGGTGTCCACCACCTTGGCGCGGAACACCTCGGCGAGGCGCATCGCCTCCACCCGCTTGTCGCCCTGCCCGCCGACCTTCACCAGCGCCAGCTCCCGCTCCACCGCCGGGCCCTCGACCGTCAGGTCGTGAACCTCGTGGACCGGCACGATGCGGGAGAGCTGCGCCTTGATCTGCTCGATCACCTGCGGCGTGCCGGTGGTGACGATGGTGATGCGGCTGAGCCGGCCCTCATGGTCCGTCTCCGCGACCGTCAGGCTGTCGATGTTGTAGCCGCGGCCCGAGAAGAGGCCGATGACCCGCGCGAGCACGCCCGCCTCGTTGTCGACGAAGACGGACAGCGTATGCCGCTCCTCCAGGTCGGAGAAGTTCGAGCGGAGGTTGTAGGCGCTCCGGCCGGAGGAGCCTTTCTTGATGGCGAGGGCGTTCATGAGAAGAATGCTCCGGTCTCGTTGGCGAGAGGGGTTCGGATCGGCCGCCGGCCCGCAATTGCTGCGGCATGGCGAAGTCGGGCTCGGCGCTGGCCTTCTGGCTGCTGTTCGAGGCGCTGAAGGCGGCCGGGCGCGGCCAGGACGGCGTC
>CALFYQ010000161.1 GCA_937952085.1 uncultured Paracoccaceae bacterium
CGCGACGGAGACTGCGGGCAACCCGAGCTATCCGAATGTCCGCGCCGCTCTCTCCGCGCTCTCCACCGAGGCCGCCTCCGCCTTCGACAAGAACGCCTGAGCTGCGGTTGACGACGGGCCCCGCCCGAAATAGAGGAGGCGGGCCGCCGATTGGCGCCCGGAGACGGGCCGTGGAGGGGTGGCAGAGCGGTCAAATGCAACGGACTGTAAATCCGTCCCGGAAACGGTTCGCTGGTTCGAATCCAGCCCCCTCCACCACCCGCCACTTTCCCTGAGAGCGCAGGATGCAGCGGGCCCGGTGGCCCGTTCGCCCGCCTGCGAAGCTCCGCCGCGGCCCGGCGTATGGGCGGGCGTCGCTTGCTTCGTGGCGCGAGCGACAGGCGGGTCTTTTCTCGCTATGCGCGCATGGGCAATTTTGCCCAGTTGGCGACAAATATCGTCGCCCGATATCTTGTGTGAGATCGATAATGTTTCTCTTGCGCCCAGATGTCGCGGGATGAGTTCGTGCGCCGACTACTTTCTTCAGCGTGAGTTTACTAACCGGCGCTAGCCGTAGTCCCGTCTCCTCAAAACGGGTCTCCGGAAATGAACTTCAGATCGCTTCTCGGCCGCCGCGGCGCCACCGCGTCCCGCATGATGCGCAACGCCTTCGATCAGGCGAATGACGGCGTCGTCATGATCGACGAGAGCAATAACGTCGTGTTCTTCAATGCGATGGCCGAGCAGCTTTGGGGCTGGAAGCGCGAGGAGGTGATCGGCCGGAACGTGAAGATGCTCGTGCCCGCCGACATCCAGACCCACCACGACTCGTTCATCGCCGCCCACCGCGCCACCGGAGAGAATCGCTTCGTCGGCAAGAGCCGCCGGGTCGTCCTGCACCGCCGCGACGGCGCGCGCGTGACCGTCAGCGTGGCGCTTTCCAAGGTGAATGTCGGCGGCACCTGGGGCTACGCCGCCTTCATCCGCGACGTCTCCAACGAGACGGCGAAGTTCGATCGCCTCGTCGGTGAGGCGGACCACAGCTCCGAGCGCGTCTCCGAAGCCTGCGCGCGGGTCAGCGGGGCCGCGGCGCGGGTGAGCGAGAGCGCCGAGGTGCAGGCGACGGCGGCGCGGCAGGCGGCCTCCTCGATCGCCGAGATGTCGGCCAGCATCCGGCAGAGCGCCGACAACGCCGCCGCGACCGCGAAGATCGCCATGAGGTCGGTCGAGGAAGCGAGCGCCTCCGCCGAGATCGTCTCCCATGCGGTGCAGTCGATGAGCGCCATCGCCGAGAAGATCGGCGTGATCCAGGAGATCGCTCGCCGGACCGACCTTCTGGCGCTGAACGCCGCGGTCGAGGCGGCGCGGGCCGGGCAGCATGGTCGCGGCTTCGCCGTCGTCGCCGCGGAGGTCCGCAAGCTGGCGGAGCGGTGCCAGGCGGCCGCCGGCGAGATCGGCGCCCTCTCGGCCGAGACGCTGGAGGCGTCCGGCCGCGCCATCGAGCAGATCGGGAAGCTGACGCCGGAGATCCGCCGCACGGCCGATCTGGTGCAGGAGATCTCGGCGGCGATGCGGGAGCAGAACAACCGCTCCGGCGAGATCAACGCCGCGATCACCGAACTTGACCGGCGGATTTCGGACAACGCCGCCGCCGCGCACCAAGCCGCCGACGCGACGACCGCGCTTCTCGCCGGGGCGACCGCGCTTCGTGAGCTGATCGCCCAGTTCGACGAGGACGCGGCGAAGCCGGCGACGGCGGAAGCGGGCGAACTCGTCGCGGCCTGAAAGGCGCCCCCCGGCCCCGTCGCGCCCGTCAGGGCCATAGAGACGGGGGGATCTGCGGCGCGGCCTCTCCCGATCAACCCCGCATCTCGGCAATCGGCCCGCGCGAGACGCGCGCCGCGGGGCGGACGAGGCGCGGCGCGACCAGCCGCCGGGCGGATCGTCGACGCGCGCAACGAATGGCCGCTCAACCGGAGCTTCGCGCGGACGAACTGGCGCCGCGCCGAAGGAGGGCGCGGGAGTCGGACCGTGCCCGGCATGCCGCGCCAGCGCGCCCCGAACGTTGGTCGTCGCGGGCGGCGCGCCTCGACCGCGCCGCCCGCCGCGACCCGGCCTTCGGATCAGCCGAGATAGCGGCGCAGGGCGCGGCGATTCGCGATGCGGATATCCCGGCCATCCACCGTCACGCCTGACGCGCGGAGCGCGGCGAAGGCGCGGGAGAGCGCCTCCGGCGCCATGCCGAGGAAACCGGCGAGCACCGCCTTGTCATAGGGGATGCGGATCAGGCTCTCGCACTCGCCCTCGCTCCGCTCCAGCAGAAAGTGGACGAGCCGCCGCTTTCCGTTGTGGAGCCGGTCGCTGCTGAGACGGGCCGCCACCCTCAGCAGGTGCTGCGACAGCGAACCGAGGAACGCCAGCGCCAGATTCGCATCAGCTTCGAGCAGCGCGCGAAGCGCGGAGATCGGCATGCGCGCGACGCGGCAGGGCTCCACCGCCTGCGCCGTGCCGTGGCACCGCCCGCCAAGAAACATGGCCGCCTCGCCGAAGCTCTGCGCCGGGCCCAGGAGGCCGATATCCGCCTCCGAGCCGGAACGGTCGGTCCGGAAGACGCGCACCCATCCCTCGAGCACGATGTAGAGATCGGTTGCGGGCTCCCCCTCGGCGTAGATCAGGTCGCGCTTCGCATAGGCCCGCGTCTTCATGGCGGCGACCAGCCGTTCGCGCAGCGGGATCCGAAGGTCCTTCATGATCGACGCATCCGAAACGACGGCGATGTCGGCGGGGGAAAGAGGTTCGCGCATGGTTTCCTGCACTGCGTCCTGCTTGCTTGACGACCATCAAGGACAACGCCGCGGCCAGGCGCTAGCCAAGATGGATCGCTGAAAAAGGTAGGAAGATCAAAGTTTTCTACTGGGGGGGAGAGGCGCCTTCGCGGCGCCTTGGAATTGGCGGCCGGCGACCGCCCGGGGGCGAAGCCGTGGGTGAACGCAGCTTTGTCGCGACCGTCATCGTGCGGGCCGCGCCTGAACATGTCGAAGTGGTCTCGGATGCGATCCTGCGCGACCCTTCGACCGAGATCATCGGCGACAGCCTGATCGGAACGCTGATCGTCATTCTTGAAGCGGCGAGCGAATCGAAGCTCATGGCCGGGGTGGAGCGCATCGTCGCTATCCCCGAGGTGCGCTCCGTCAACCTCGCCTTCCAGATGGAGCAGCGCGCGGCGCCGGAACCGCAGGCGAAGCCAGAAGACCCCCCGCGGCCGGTGGGCTGAGCGATCGCTCGCCTCCTCCGATCTGGCCAATGGCACCGAATCGGTGAACAGTGGGAAGATGTTGCGGCGTGGCGGGCCCGGCGGAGCGCCCGCGAAAGCGCGGCGAATGCGGCAGGGGGTTCGCCATGAAGGTCATCGTCATGGGCGCTGGGGTGATCGGCGTGACCACCGCCTACTATCTCCGCAAGGCCGGCGCCGAGGTGGTGGTGCTGGACCGGCAGGTCGGCCCCGGGCTGGAGACCAGCTACGCCAACGCCGGCGAGCTTTCCTACGGCATGACCTCCCCCTGGGCGGCGCCCGGCATCCCGATGAAGGCGCTGAAATGGCTCTTCATGAAGCGCCGGCCGCTCTTCATCTGGCCGCTGATCAGCCCGACCATGTGGATGTGGGGCATCCAGATGCTCCGCAACTGCGACGAGGCGCGCTATCGGATCAACAAGAGCCGGATGGTGCGCGTCTCCAACTATTCGCGGGACGTGCTGCCGGAGCTGATCGCCGAGACCGGGATCGAATATGACGGGCGGGAGCAGGGCACGCTCCAGCTTTTCCGCACCGAAAAGCAGCTTAAGGGTTCCAAGGCCGACCAGGAGGTGCTGGCCGAATACGATTCGCCCTTCGAGGTGCTGGACCCGGAAGGCTGCATCGCCGTCGAACCCGCATTGGCCGCGGTGCGGCAGAAGTTCGTCGGCGGGCTCCGCCTCACCGCGGACCGGACCGGCGACTGCCGCATGTTCACCATCGCCCTCGCCGAGAAATGCGCCGAGATGGGGGTGGAATTCCAGTACGGCCAGTCGGTGCGCGACATCGCCATCGAGAACGGCAAGGTCGCCGGCGTCGACACCGAAATCGCCGGGCGGGTGACGGGGGACGCCTATATCTGCGCGCTCGGCAGCTACGGGCCGCGGGTCCTGAAGCCGATCGGCATCAAGGTTCCGGTCTATCCGGTGAAGGGCTATTCGGTGACGCTGCCGGTGACAAACGACGCGATGGCGCCGCAATCGACCATCATGGACGAGACCCACAAGGTGGCGATCACCCGGCTCGGGGACCGGATCCGCGTCGCCGGCACGGCGGAGATCGCCGGCTTCTCCAACCGGCTCGGGCCGCACGCGACCGACACGGTGAAGCACGTGATCGGCGATCTCTTCCCCGGCGGCGGCGATCTCGGCCGGGCCGAGGGCTGGACCGGGCTCCGGCCGATGACGCCGGACGGGACGCCGATTCTCGGCCCGACGAAATACCCGAACCTCTACCTCAACACCGGGCACGGCACGCTCGGCTGGACGATGGCCTGCGGCTCCGGCCGGGCGGTGGCGGATTTCGTGCTGGGCAAGACGCCGGAGATCTCCTTCGACGGGCTCACGGCGGAACGCTACGCCTGAACCCGTTGCGCCGCAGCGCGCGCCGGTCGATCATCGGATGGTTAACGGCAGGAGTGGCGAATGAGCTGGATCGAATCGTCGGTCATGGCGCGACGCGGCGTGGCGAAGGGCAAGGCCGGGAAGCTGCACAAGCTGACCGAGGCGGCGCAGGGAAAATATCATTATGTCTACGGGCCCTATGCGGAGCCGGTGCTTCGCATCCAGCCCGGCGACGTGGTCGAGATCGAGACGCTGGACGCCTTCGGCGGCGCGGTGAAGACGGAGGCGGACCTCCCCTCCAAGGTGCTGAACTTCCCCTTCGTGAACCCGCAGAACGGGCCGATCGCCGTCGAGGGCGCGGAGAAGGGCGACGCGCTGGCGGTGGAGATCGTCTCGCTCCTGCCCCGCGGCCCGCAGCCGGCGGGGACGACCGCGCTGATCCCCGATTTCGGCGCGCTGACCTCGACGGGCCTCACCCATCTCAACGCCTCTCTGCCGGAGCGGGTGAAGAAGATGGAGGTGACGCCGGAGGGCGTGAAATTCTCCGACCGGGTGACGCTCCCCTATGAGCCCTTCGTCGGCACGATGGGCGTTTCGCCTCAGATGGAGGCGGTCTCCTCGCTCCAGCCGGACTATTGGGGCGGCAACATGGACCTGCCGGACGTGGCGCCGGGCGCGGTGGTCTATTTCCCGGTGAACCTGAAAGACGCGCATTTCTTCACCGGCGACTGCCACGGGCGGCAGGGCGACGGCGAGCTTTGCGGCGTGGCGGTGGAGATCAACGCCACCCTCACGGTGAAGATCGACCTGGTGAAGGGCTGGGCCATACCCGGCGTGCGGCTCGAGAACGAGGAGTTCATCATGTCGGTCGGCTCCGCCCGGCCGATGGAGGACGCGGCGCGGATGGCCTATCGCGACCTGATCCGCTGGCTGGTGGACGATTACGGCTTCGAGGAATCCGAGGCCTATTTCCTCTGCACCCAGGCGGGGAAGATGCGGGTCGGCAACATGGTGGACCCGAAATACACGCTGGGCGCTTCCATGAAGAAATCCTGGATCGGGGGCTGAGATGGATCTCGGGCTGAAAGGGCTGCGCGCCGTCATCACCGGCGGCACCAAGGGGATCGGCCGCGCCGCGGCTGAGATCTTCGCCGCCGAGGGCGCCCGCGTAGCGATCTGCGCGCGGAACGGCGAGGAGGTGCGGGGCGCGGTCTCCGCGCTGATGAAGGGCGGCCAGCCGGCCTTCGGGCAGGCGGTGGACGTCTCGAAGAAGGCGCAGCTGGAGAACTTCGTCTCCGAGGCGGCGAACGCGATGGGCGGCGTCGACATCGTCGTCGCCAATGTCTCGGCGCTCGCCGTGGCGGATGACGAAGCCGCCTGGCTGGCCGGGTTCGAGACCGACATGATGCATTCGGTCCGCCTCGTGAACGCGGCGATGCCCTGGCTGGAGAGATCCAAGGCGGCGTCGATCACGCTCGTCTCCTCCGTCTCGGGGCGGGAGATCGACTTCACCGGGCCGGCTTACGGCG
Organism: uncultured Paracoccaceae bacterium; assembly: GCA_937952085.1. GTDB lineage: Bacteria > Pseudomonadota > Alphaproteobacteria > Rhodobacterales > Rhodobacteraceae > Pikeienuella. The sequence goes on from CALFYQ010000161.1 coordinate 6,144, forward strand.
CCTTCAAGGCGGCGCTGGTGCACTACGCGCAGGGCCTCGCCTTCAAGCTGGCGGGCAAGGGCATCCGGGCGAACACCGTCTCGCCCGGCAACACCTATTTCCCCGGCGGCATCTGGCAGCAGATCGAGAAGGGAAACCCGGAGCTCTTCAATTCGGCCCTCTCCCTCAACCCGACCGGGCGGATGGCGACGGCGGAGGAGATCGCCCGCGGCATCGTCTTCCTCGCCTCGCCGGCCTCAAGCTTCACCACGGGGACGAACCTCGTGATCGACGGGGCGCTGACGAAGGGCGTGCAGCTCTAGGCTTCGGAGGAACGGGCCCGGCCGGCTTCGGGCCCGACCATACCGGCGGCGCGGAGGATCTGCGCCGCCTCCCGGCGGAGACCGTCGTTCAGTTCGTTCGATTCGAAGTCCTGCCCGGCCGCCACCCAGATCTTGGCCGCAAGATCGGCGAGGTTGCGCGAGGGCGCGGAAAACAGGCTCCGCTCGGCGATGGTCTCGGCCGCGACCGCCGCTTCGAGCGAGGCGTCAGCCAGTTCCTGAGAGGCGAGCCGCGCCGCAGCCGAAGCGGCGCGGCTGGCGGTTTTCGAAACGGAGCGCCAGCTCTCGAAGGCCTTCGCGGCGTCGACCGACGAGGCTTCGAGACATTCGGGCGTGTCGCCCGAGGCGACGAGGCGGAGCTTTCTGCGCATCTGTCCCGTTCCCGGCCCGCATCCCCACTACGCCGCGCCGCGGAGGGCCTCTCCCGCTGCGCGGCGCGCCTATACAGTGACGCCCGCGTTCGAGCGACATTGAGTTACCTCAAAATGGTACAAATTTTGCCAATGCGGCGCCGGCGCAACGCGCGCTGGTCATCGGGCGAAGAGCTCCTCGGCGGTCACGATGGTGGCCGAGCCGTCCAGGAGCGCGCCGCACTTGGCGAAAAAGGCCTTGGAGCCCTCGCCGTTGTTGTGGCGGTCCATCGCCGCCTGGTCGACGAAGCGCTCGTAGGTCGTGAAGAGGCAGGGGTCTTCCGGATCCTGCGCCACGAAGTAGCCGAGCGTCTCCGGCTCATGGGCGCGCACATAGTCGCCGACTTCCACCAGCGCGGCGCGGACCGTCGCCTCATGGCCCTTCTTCGCCCGGATGATCGCCGTCAGCGTTCGCATCAGCTTGTCCTTTCCAGCCCGACCGATTCGGCCATGGCCTCCTGCATCTTGAATTTCTGGGGTTTGCCCGTCGCGGTGAGCGGGAATTCGGAGACGAAGCGGATGCGCCGGGGGATCTTGTAGCCGGCGATCTTGCCCTTGCACCACGAACGGAGGGCCTCAGCGTCCATCGAGGCGCCGTGATGCAGGATGATCCATGCGGCGACGTCCTCGCCGAGCCGCGGGTCAGGCAGGCCGAAGACCTGCGCCTGCTGGATGTCCGGGTGGGTCATCAGGAAGTTCTCGACCTCCACCGGATAGACGTTCTCGCCGCCGCGGATCAGCATGTCCTTGATCCGCCCGTCGATCCGGCAATAGCCCTCGCCGTCGATGACGGCGAGATCGCCGGTCCGCATCCAGCCGTCGACGATGCTCTCGGCGGTGCGCTCCGGGTCCGCCCAGTAGCCCTGCATGACGAGGTAGCCCCGGGTCCAGAGCTCCCCCTTATCGCCGATCGGCAGGGTTTCGCCCGAGGGCCCGACAACCTTGCATTCGCAATGCGGCTGGATCCGGCCGACGGTGGAGACGCGCCGGTCGATCGGGTCGTCGGTGGCGGACTGAAAGGAGACCGGGCTCGTCTCGGTCATGCCATAGGCGATGGTGATCTCGGAGAGGTGCAT
>CALFYQ010000162.1 GCA_937952085.1 uncultured Paracoccaceae bacterium
TCAGCTGGTAGAGCACGTCATTCGTAATGATGGGGTCGGGGGTTCGAGTCCCTTCTGCGGCACCACCCATCGCGACCCCGCCGACGCGCCGACCCGGAAGGGGGCGCGTCTCGCCAGGACCTCTGGCCCTCGGCGGCGCCTGTGCGGCGCGCTGGGTCGCCCGGCGCGCGGGATGCGGGCCGGGGCGCGGCTGATCCGGACCTTCTCGGCGAAGCGGGCCTTTTCGGCGTCGTCGTCGCGTCGCGGCGCTAGGCGCAGGTTCGTTCGGCAGGCGCCGCGTTCAGCGCGCGCAGGTCAGGAAGCTCGTCGCCAGGACCTTCCGGTCGAGGTCGGAAAGTTCGAACCGGCCGTGGAGCCCGCCGCCGTCGATCATCAGCAGCATGAGGCGGAGCTCGAAGGCGTCGGCGCGCGCAAGCGCGGCGGCGAGGGCCGGGTCGAGCGCCAGCTCGTAGGTTTCTTCCGAGGCCCGCCGCGCCGCCGCGCCGGCGAATTCCACCTCCTGCGGGGCGCCGTCTCCAAAGAGGGTTATCCGGCCTTCCGGAAGATAGCCCTCCGGCAGCGACAGGTCCGCAGTCAGCCGAAGGACCGGTCGGCCCTCGCGGCATCCGCCGGCGAGGGCGGTCGCGAGATCCCTCGCGCGCACCACGCCGCGCCGCCGGCTCACCGCGACGATCCCGGCCGGGTCGGGCTCCAGCAGGAACGGGCCGAACCCGGTCGGCGTCACGACCGCGAAGGCCTCGAGCGCGGCGGCGTCCGGCGTCAGCGAGGCGCCGGAGGTCGAGATGAGGGCGAAGAGCCGCGGATCGACGCCCATCTCCCGCAGATAGCGGACGAGGGCGGCGGCGCGCGCCGGCCGGGCCGCCGCGGCGCCTGGCTCGACAGCGCGAAAGACGAGAGCGTTTCCGGGCGGCGCCCTGCGCGCGACGCCGCCGAGGAACGCGTAGGCGCAGGCGTCGGCGCATCGGGCGCCCGGTGCGACATCGCCCCGACCGCCATCCGCGGCCCAGAGGCCGACTTCCGTCTCGAAGCCGAGGTCCCGGAGGAGGCGGCCGAACGCCAGCCCGGCTTCGAGATCGCCGCCCGAGCCGTCGAGCAGGACCACGCCGCCCTCCGGCTCGGCCTCGGCCAGATAGCGGCGGAACGCGTCCGGCGTCGCGCCGCCGATCTCGCCCGCGACGCGGATACGGCAGGACTCCGGGAAGTTGCCCGAACAGAGGTTCTCGAACGCCATTTCGCCGGCGAGGGCGCCCGCCGCCGCGACGAGGCCGCCGAGGACCGCGCCAAGCGCCGCCCCCGCCCGCCGGCGAAGCATTTCCGCGGTCATCCGCGCCGAACCGCCGAGCATCGAAACCGCCCCCGTCCCTCCAACGGCTCCCGCCACCTTCCGGGAAAGCGCCGGCGACACAAGCGCCGATCCTCTGCCGCGGACCCGGGCGCGGCCATTGGTCTGGCCGCTTCCGCCCCGGCGGCCGTATAGCTTTTCGCCGAGGACGCCGCACCGGAACGGAACGCCAGTCGCATGGACCAGAGACGCGAGGATCGCTTGAAGAGGGCTGTCCTCGCGCTTGCGGTCGCCGGCCTTGTCTGCGGCCTCGTCGTTCAGTTCGCCGGCGCGCCCGGCGTTGCGACCCAGCTCTGGCGCGCCGGGGTCCTTCCCGCGCTCGTCGTGCTGGTGGCGGAGATCCTGCGCAGCATCCGGCGCGGCGAGGTCGGTCTCGACATCGTCGCCGCGCTCTCGATGTCGGCGGCGATCGGCTTCGGGGAGACGCTGGCGGCGGCGGTCGTCGCGGTGATGTATTCCGGCGGCGCCTTTCTCGAGAGCTTCGCCGAGGGCCGCGCGCGGCGCGAGATGCACGAGCTGCTTTCGCGCGTTCCGAGGACGGCGACGCGCCATCGCGACGGCGCGCTCGATGAGGTGCCGCTGGACGAGATCGCGCCGGGCGACCGGTTGCTGATCCGTCAGGGCGACGTGGTTCCGGTGGACGGCGTCGTCGCTTCCGACGCGGCTCATCTGGACATGTCGGCGCTTACGGGCGAGTCGATCCCGGCGCGGCTGGCGCGCGGGGCCGAGGCCATGAGCGGCGCCACCAACGCCGGCGCGGCCTTCGACCTGACGGCGACGCGGCGGGCGAGGGAAAGCACCTATGCCGGGATCGTTCGCCTCGTCGAGGAGGCGCAGCGTTCGAAGGCGCCGATGTCGCGGCTCGCGGACCGCTGGTCGCTCGGCTTTCTCGCGGTCACGGTGGCGATCGCCTTCGCGGCCTGGTGGTTCACCGGCGACCCGATCCGGGCGGTCGCCGTGCTGGTCGTGGCGACGCCCTACCCTCTGAGCCTGTCGGGGC
>CALFYQ010000163.1 GCA_937952085.1 uncultured Paracoccaceae bacterium
AGCCCCCCGCCCGCGCCGCGGAGCCGGCCCACGGCGTTGGCGCGGCCCGGCGGGACCGGCTGCGCCTCCGCCTCGAAGCCGAGTGCGGCCATCTCGCCGACCATCCGCTCGACCAGCGCCATCTCCCCCGGGCTCGCCGAATAGCTCTGCTGGCGAACCAGCGCGGCGAGAAAGTCGACCGCGCCGCGCTCGTCGATCGCAGTGAGCAGGCTGCCGAGAGGCATCGGCCGGGTCCCATTCTTGCATTTCTATATAGAATAAGAAAATGTCGAATCGGACGCTGCGTCAAGCCGTTTCACGCGGCGCTGGCCAAAACCCGCGCGGGAGACGTAGAAGCGCCGAAATGAGCGAGACCCTTCCCAGCGCGTTCTCCGAAGGCCATCTGCCGCGCAGCCGCTTTTTCCGTCGCGAGCCGCTCTATGCGATGGTCGAGCACGACCTCGCGGAGGCGATCCTGAGCGGAAAGCTGAAGCGCGGCGCGCCGGTTCCAGGAGAGGTGGAGCTTGCGGCGCAATACGGCGTCTCGGTCGGCACCGTCCGGCGGGCGCTGGCCGCGCTGGTCGCCTCCGGCTTTGTCGAGCGGCGGCCCCGGCACGGCACGGTCGTCGCCGATCGCAGCCCGCATCAAAGCCTGCGCTTCCTCTTCCACTACTACCGTCTGCACGGCGAGGATGAGGCGCTGCTCGCCTCGGTGCCGCGCACGCTGTCGCTTGCGATCGTCAAGGCGGACGCGGCGCAGATCGCGGCGTTGAACCTGCCGGCCGACCGGCCGGAGATCATTCGAATTCACCGCGTGCGCACGGTCGACGACCGTCCCGCCGCGCATGACGTCATGATGCTGCCGGCCTGGCGGTTCCCGGACTTTCCCGCGATCGACGAATTGCCCCACCGCATGCTCTCGCTGCTTGAGGATAGATATGGCGTTCGGTTCGCCTCGGCGCGGGAGAGCGTCTGGGCCGACGCGGCGAACGAGGAGGATCATCGCCTCCTCGGCGTCACGCCAGGCGCACCGATGCTCGTGATCGACCGCGTGACCTTCGACAAGGCGAACACGCCGGTGGAGCTGGCCACAGGGCGCTTCGTGAGCAAGGGCTTCCGCTATATCAACGAAGTGCGCTGAATTTCGTCCAAACGCCGCGCAAACGCTTTGGCTGATTCCCGCACGCTCTGGAGCGACGCTGCGGTTCTCCGGCTCCCGGATCTTGATGCGGAAGCTGGTCGCGGTTGCAGCCGCTCCGATATACTCCAGCCTGATCTCGGTGTCCTGGGCGAGGCGCCGCTGGAGGACTCGCTGGCGACGCCCGACGGTCCCCGAAATACGTAGGAGAACCTATGTCTCATCTCCCAGCCGGTCTGTTCCACGCCGTCGCCAGCCTCGCCGCGCCTTCCTGGGACGACGAGGCCAAGCCTGAACCCTACGGCGCCGCGATCGCCGGTGCGAAGGAGAACGTCGAATGAACTCTCGATGCCTCGCGTTCGTTGGCTGGGCCGTTCTGATCCTCGCCACGGTCGCCGCTGCCGAAGATGGCGTTCGCATCGAACGCGCCGATCTGGCCGCCGGATTCGCGGACATCGACGGTCGCATCCAGGGGCGAGAGGCCGTCGATCACAAGCTCGCTCTCGGGCCCGGAACGCCTCTTGTGATCGAGCTGAAGGCGGACAACCGCTTCGCCTTCTTCAACCTCCTGCCGCCCGGCTCGAACGACGTCGCCGTCTTCGTCGGCGCCCGCGAGGGCGACCGCTACGAAGGGGTGACGACGGAGGCCGGGGACTGGACGGTTCGCGTATTCCTGATGCGGAACGCGGCGCGGCGGAACGAAATCGCCCATTACCAGCTCCACATCGCGCTCGGCGACGCGCCGGGCGCCTATGCGGACGGCGCCGCCGGCGGGCCCGACTTCTGGGAAGTGGCGGGCCTTTCCGCCGGGGGTGCGCTCAACCTCCGCGCCAAGCCCTCGACATCGTCCGCGATCGTCCTTCGCCTCTCCAACGGCGCGATTCTCCGCAACCTCGGCTGCCGGATGACCGAGGGGCGGCGCTGGTGCGAGGTCGCATTGCCGGACGCGCCGGAAACAAGGGGCTACGCCGCCGGCCAGTATCTGCGAGAGGGCGCGCCGCTTCCGCCGGGCGACGCGAAGGTTCCCGGAACGCCCTACCACGCCACCGGGTCGGTCGCCTGCGGCGACCGGCAGTGCCGGTTCGGCGTCGTCCGGATGGGCGGCGGCGCCGCCTCGGTGACGATCGAGGGGCCCTCCGGGCCGCGCATGATCCACTTCCAGAGCGGCGAAGTGCTGGCGATCGAGGGCGGCCTCGCTTTCGAAGCGCGCCGCGAAGGCGACGAGATGATCGTCACCATCGAGGGTGGCGAGACCTATCGCATCTTCGACGCCGTGATCTTCGGCGGGTGAGACGGGGAGGGCCCAAGAGATGAAGCGCCTGTTGGCGATCGCGTTCGCAACCGGCGTCTCGGCGCCTGCGCCTCCGGTCGACGCCAGGTTCACCCCATACGAGGAGGAAGCCGCCTGAAAGGACAAGGCGCGGGACCATGATGGCGCCCGCGTATTTCGCGGCGTCATGATGCGAAGAGAAGGGCATGGGCGATTCGTCGTCACGGGCGTCGCCGGGCGGCGCGGGCGCGACGACATTCGCTTCACCTGTGTCGTGGATGGCGAACGGCTCCAGCGCCTGACTTCCAACGATAGCGACGACGCCGGGAGCGGCGGGGGAGGGGCGGCTGCGACCCTCGCCCGCGCCGCCTGGCGGGCCGATCCAGTCGGTGACGTCGGCGATGCCGAGATCGTCTGCCCGGGCAGGTCCGACGCCGCCGGCGACCTCTCACGTCCTCAAGCGCACCGCCTTCACCTGGGCCATGATGCAGCGGCTCGGGTCGAGAACGCGGCCGAAAATTTCGACACGTCGCCCAAGACCATCCGGCCACGATCCTGGCGCCATGCGCCGCACCGCCAGGCGCGGGCGCTCTCGGTCATAGAGGAGCGCGGGGGAAACTGAGCGGATATCCGTGCGGAACTAGCGAAGAAGGTTCGCTAACCTCTGGAGCGGGCGATGAGATTCGAACTCACGACCCCAACCTTGGCAAGGTTGTGCT
>CALFYQ010000164.1 GCA_937952085.1 uncultured Paracoccaceae bacterium
ATCCTCGGCATTCCCTGCCTGACCGACATCTCGGAACTCCCCGAAGCGCCGGACGCCGCCTTCGTCGGCGTCCACCGGGTCGCCTCGGTCGAGGTGATTGGCCGGCTTTCGGCGATGGGGGCCGGCGGCGCGATCTGCTTCGCCGCCGGCTTCCGGGAGAGCGAGGCGGAGGGAACGGGCGGCGCCGCGCTCGAGGCGGCGCTGGTGGAGGCGGCGGGGCCGATGCCAATCCTCGGGCCGAACTGCTACGGCCTCCTCAACTATCTAGACAATGCGACGCTCTGGCCCGACCAGCATGGCGGCGCGCGGGTCGCCCGCGGCGTCGCCTTTGTCTCGCAAAGCTCCAACGTCGCGGTGAATGTAACGATGCAGCGCCGCGGCCTGCCGCTCGCCTATGTGCTGACCGCCGGGAACCAGGCGCAGACCGGGCTCGCCGATCTCGCCGCCGCCGCGCTCGACGACAAGCGCGTGAGCGCGGTCGGTCTCTACGTCGAGGGCTTTGGCGAGATCCGCCGCTTCGAGGCGATGGCGGCCAAGGCGCGGGCGCTCGGCAAGCCCGTCGTTGCGATCAAGGCGGGGCGAAGCGACGCCTCCCGCGCCGCGTCGATGACCCATACCGCCTCTCTCGCCGGCGGGGCGGAGGCCGCCTCCGCCTTCCTCGCGCGCTGCGGAATCGTCGAGGTCGGCTCGCTCGCCATACTCCTGGAGACGCTGAAGCTTCTCGATCTGGGCGGCCCGCTTTCGGGCGCCGAGATCGCTTCGGTGAGTTGTTCGGGCGGCGAGGCGAGCCTGATGGCCGATCTCGCTGCGCCCTTGCCGCTCCGCTGGCGGCCGTTCAGCGCGGCTGGCCGGGCTGCGATCTCCGGCGTGCTCGGCCCGCTCGTCACTGTCGCCAACCCGCTCGACTACAACATCTTCATCTGGGGCGACACGGCGCGGATGACCGATGTCTTCTCGGCGGTGGCGGGCGACGGGTTCGACCTTTCCGCCTTCGTGCTGGACCTGCCGCGCCCGGACCGCTGTGATCGCGCCTCCTATCGCTGCGCGGTCGACGCGATCCTCGGCGCGCGGGCGCGGACCGGGCGGCGCGTCGCCGTCATCGCCTCGATGGCGGAGGGGCTCGACGAGGCGGATTGCGCGGAATTCGCGGCCGGCGGCGTCGCGCCGCTCCTCGGCATGGAAGAGGGGCTCGCCGCCATCGCCGCCGCCGTTCGGGCTGGTGCGACCTGCGCCGAGCCTGCGCCGGCGCTTGCATCCGTCGTCGGTGGCGCGAGCATCGTGCTGGACGAGGCGGAGGCGAAGGCGGCGCTCGCCGCGCATGGCCTGCCGGTTCCCCGTGCCGTCACGGCCGCCGACGCCGGGGAACTGGCGGCGGTGGCGGCGGGGCTCCGCTTTCCGGTCGCGCTGAAGGCGCGCGGAGTCGCGCACAAGACGGAGGCGGGCGCGGTTGTGCTGGGCCTCGCCAACCTCGCCGCGCTCCGGGAGGCGGCGGCGCGGCTTGAAGGGCTGGGCGCTGGGCTGATGGCGGAGGAAATGGCGGCGGGCGGCGTCGCGGAGCTTCTCGTCGGCGTGACGCGGGACGCGACCGGTCTGATCGCGCTGACGCTCGGCGCCGGCGGCGTGGAGGCGGAGCTTCATCGCGATGTCGCAACGCTGATCCTCCCGGCGACGCGAGCGGAAATCCGCACGGCGCTCGATGGGCTCCGGATCGCGCCGAAGCTTCATGGCTGGCGCGGCCGGCCCGGGATCGATTTCGAGGCGGCGCTCGACGCCGTCGCCGCGGTCGCGGACTATGCGGCGGCGCAGGCGGAGCGCCTGATCGAGCTTGACGTCAATCCGCTGATCGTCGGACCGGACGGAGCGGTTGCGGTGGATGCGCTGATACGCGTGGCGGAAGGAGACGGCGATGGCTGACCCGGTGCGGACGCGGCGCGACGGCGCCGTTCTCGAAGTGATCATCGACCGGCCGAAGGCGAACGCGATCGATCTCGCCACCAGCCGCGTCATGGGCGAGATCTTCCGCGGCTTCCGCGATGACCCGGACCTCCGCGTCGCGCTCCTCACCGCCGCGGGCGACAAGTTCTTCTGCCCGGGCTGGGACCTGAAGGCCGCGGCGGAGGGCGACGCCGTCGATGGAGACTACGGCGTCGGCGGCTTCGGCGGGCTTCAGGAACTGCCGGAGATGAACAAGCCGGTGATCTGCGCGGTGAACGGCATCTGCTTCGGCGGCGGGCTCGAGATCGCGCTTTCCTGCGACATCATCCTCGCGGCCGAACACGCGACCTTCGCGCTCCCCGAGATCCGCTCCGGCACGGTGGCGGACGCCGCCTCGATCAAGCTGCCGAAGCGCATTCCCTATCACGTCGCCATGGAGATGCTACTGACCGGCCGCCGGCTCGACGCCGCCGAGGCGCATCGCTGGGGCTTCGTGAACGAGATCGTTCCGGCGGATCGTCTGATGGAGCGGGCGCGGGAGCAGGCCCGCCTCATCGCCTCCGGCCCGCCGCTTGTCATGGCCGCGATCAAGGAGATCGTGCGCGAGGCGGAGGACCGGAAGTTCCAGGACATGCTCAACCGCATCACCAAGCGGCAGCTTCGCACCGTCGACCAACTCTACGGCAGCGAGGACATGCTGGAGGGCTTCCGCGCCTTCGCTGAGAAGCGCGACCCGGTCTGGAAGGGCAAGTAGGGCGCAGAAATATGGGGTATTATTAAACCCCATACGTAAGTCTCTGATTATCAACGGTTCCATCCGCAGTCGCCGGATTGACATGAGGCCGGGAATCGCTAGAAGGCCGCATCTGCTTCACACCGCCCCGCCGGCCCGCCGGTCGGCGCGGCAGGATGGATGGACGAAATGAAAACTTTTAGCGCCAGACCGGCGGACATCGAGAAGAAGTGGGTGGTGGTGGACGCCACCGGCCTCGTTCTCGGCCGTCTCGCCTCGATCATCGCCATGCGCCTTCGCGGCAAGCACAAGGCGACCTTCACGCCCCATATGGACATGGGGGACAACGTCATCGTCGTGAACGCCGAGAAGGTCCAGATGACGGGCCGGAAGCGGGCGGACAAGGTCTACTACTGGCACACCGGCTATCCGGGCGGCATCAAGTCCCGCACGGCCGCGCAGATCCTCGAAGGCGCGCATCCGGACCGGGTGCTCTTCAAGGCGGTGCAGCGGATGATGCCGGGCGGCCCCCTGACGCGGAAGCAGCTCGGGAACCTCCGCATCTACGCCGGCGGCGAGCACCCGCACGCGGCGCAGAACCCGGAGGCGCTCGACCTCCGTTCGATGAACCCGAAGAACACCCGGAGCGCCTGACATGGCCGAGATCAAGACCCTCGGGGACCTGAAGGCCGCCGCCTCCGACGCCAATGTCGAGGCCGCCGGCGAGGCCGCCCCCGTCCGCGAGCCGAAGCGCGACGCGCTCGGCCGCTCCTACGCCACCGGCAAGCGGAAGGACGCGGTGGCCCGCGTCTGGGTGAAGCCGGGCGCCGGCAAGGTGACGGTCAACGGCCGCGCCGTCGAGGTCTACTTCGCGCGCCCGGTGCTCCGCATGGTGCTGAACCAGGCCTTCCAGGTCGCCAACGTGGACGGCCAGTTCGACGTGGTCGCCACCGTGAAGGGCGGCGGCCTCTCGGGCCAGGCGGGCGCGGTGAAGCACGGCGTCGCCAAGGCGCTGTCGCTCTATGACCCGACGCTTCGCCCGGCGCTCAAGGCCGCCGGCTTCCTGACCCGCGACCCGCGCGTCGTGGAGCGCAAGAAGTACGGCCGCCGCAAGGCCCGCCGGAGCTTCCAGTTCTCCAAGCGCTGATCAGGCGCCCCGGGGAAGCCAGGAAGGCCCGCTTCGGCGGGCCTTTCGCGTTTCCGGGGGAGCGGACGTGACGCCTTCGGCCCCCTTATCGCGCGTGATAACAAGGGTATCTCTCTGCGATGAAACGATAATCTGATTCTCGCGCGCGCAATGCGGCCGGCCGTCGACGCGGCGGCCGCACAACGAAAGGCGCCGGCGGGGCGTCGCCGGCGCCTTCGAATTCGGGTCGATCCGCCTCAGTCGGCCGCGGGCGGCTCGGTCGGGGTCTCCGCCGGCTTCGGCGGCAGGGTGAAACCGCCGCCGGTCGCCGGCGCCTCGGGCGCGGCGGGGATGCCGGTGTCGACGCCCTCGATCAGCGAGCGGCCGCCGGCGCCGGACGCTGCGATCACGGTCAGCGTCAGCGAGGTGACGATGAACGCCCCGGCGAGGGCCCAGGTGACCTTCGCCAGCGCCGTCGTCGCGCCGCGCGAGGAAACGAGCCCGCCGCCGCCGCCGATCCCGAGCGCTCCGCCCTCGGAGCGCTGCAGGAGCACGACCGCGATCAGGAAGACCGCGATCACGAGGTGGACGATCAGGACGATGTTCTCCATCGGGCAGGCTCCTTCCGGCCCGAGACATGGGCCGGAGGCGCGCTTAGCGCAAGGCGGGCCTGATGTCGAGCGAAGGCGGGAGTCTCTAGCCCGTTCGCCCCGCCTGTTGACATCTCGATGGGCCCGGCGGGCGATGGCCGCCCCAAGCCGGCCGCCGGCGCGCGTCTCTTGCGCAGGCGACGCTTGAAAATCCAGGCGTCAGGCCCCGTGATGCAGGACAGGGTGGGACGGGGTGAGCCTGGGATCGGATGTGTCGTCCTCACGGCGGACGCTCGGTAGATCGAATTCGGAACAATGACCTTTTCGATGGGAAGGATTGAGTGGATTGATGCGCGCCTCCTGTTTTTCCGGAGCTTTTCTCGTGTTGCTCGCCGCGTGCGCGCAGCAGCAAGAGAGGGCGTCACTCTCTGACATTCGGCTGGGGCCGCAGAGCGCACAGGCGACCAAGTTCGATGCATCCGTCGACAGCCCTGGAACGATGACGCGATGGTATGCGGACAATGGCGGGACGATGCTGCGTTTCGAAGGAGAGGAGGCGGGGCTCCTCCGCTTCTACTTCGAGCGTGACGCCTCGAAAGGCGAGCCGCTCAGGATGACCATCTGGAGCACCCAAGATGGGCAGTCAGTGCGCTGGCGATCCGGCGATGTGGAGGCGAGATATACTCCGCACGACTGCTCGCTTACGCTTGGACGCTGCATATTCCGGGGAGAGAACTCGCGCCTAGGAGCCCGGCTGATCGAATGGAACGCGTCTCAGCAGGATGGGTTGTGGAGCTACACGATGCATCTCGTAGCGCCCGGGGAGCGCAGAATCCTCGAAGAGGGAGCCTTCACGGTCGATCCGCGCGGGTATGTCCTTGAAAGGACATGTTTCGAGTACCGAGGCGGCGTTCGTAAAGAGCGATGGACGAAGCGGGCGCAATAGCCTGACGGAGGCGCGGCGGCGCCATCTTCGACCGGGGTCGGAGCGTGTCCAGGGCGAGACTGAGACGGGCGTCAGGTGGCCGCCGACCAGCCGGTCGCCGCTTCGCTCCCAGGCAGTCCTTCAGCTTCGGCCAGGGCTCCGCCCGGCCAGATCGCGCGCCAACCTGAGCGCGTCCACGCGGCCGGTCGGGCGTTCGTAGTAGCCCCGCCGATGGCCGACTTCGCGGAACCCGGCCTTCGCGTAGAGGGCGCGGGCGGCCTCGTTGTCCTTGGCGACCTCGAGATGGATCGTCATGGCGCCTCGAGCGGCGGCGGCCTCGGTCGCGGCGGCGAGGAGGGCGGCGCCGCGGCCGTGGCGGCGGCTATCCGGCGCGACGGCGAGGGTCAGCACCTCCGCCTCGTCGGCGGCGAGGGAGAGAAGCATGAAACCTTCGGGCAGGGTCGCCAGCAGGCCCTCGGCGGAGAGGCCGGCGAGCACCGCGGCGCGCCAGCCCGGCTCGGGGGCGAAGGCGGCCTGATGGATCGCGGCGAGGCGCGCCGCCTCTTCCGGCCCGAGTTTCGGCCGGAACCGGGTGACCGGCGCCGTCAGGGGAAGCCTGGCGGGCGGCGCGCGTGAAAATCGCTGACGCGCTGGAACGCGTCGCCGGCGCGGAAGAGCGCCGCCTCCGAGAGGTGCGGGCCGACGAGCTGCATCGCGACCGGCAGGCCCGCCGTGTCGAACCCCGCGGGGAAGGTGAGCGCGGGGCTGCCCGAGAAGTCGAAGGGCGCGGTGAAGCGGAGGATGTCGAGCAGGCGCTGCGGCTCCGCGCCGTAATCGGCCATGGCGGCGAGGGTGGGAACCTTCACCGGCATCGCGGGGACGAGGATCATGTCGCAATCGCGGAACATCGCCCGGAGCGCGCCCTTGAAATCGAGCCGGCGGGTGGTCGCCTCGGCGATGGCGGTTCCCGGCGTCTCCAGCCCCTCCTCGATGAGCTGGGCGAGGGCGGGGCCGTATTCCGCCTTTCGTTCCGGATAGGTGAGGCGATGGGCGTAGGCGGTTTCGACCGCGCACATCGGGATCCAGAGCTCGACCAGGCGCTCGAAGTCGGGGAATGCGACCTCCCTCAGCCGCGCGCCGAGGCGTTCGAGGACGGCGAGCGACGCTTCCCATGTGGCGGCGACCTCGGGCTCCGAGGCGCCGAGGGCGTAGTCGCGCGAGACGCCGATGGTGAGGCCGCGGAGATCGCCCGAGAGGGCGGCGAGGTAGTCGGGAACCGGATCGACAAGGGCGGTCGGGTCCCGCGGATCGGCGCCGGCCATGACGCCAAGCATCGCGGCGGCGTCGGCGGCGGTTCGGCACATCGGGCCGAGATGGTCGAGCGAATCGGCCAGCGGGAAGACGCCGGCGCGGCTGACCCGGCCCCAGGTCGGCTTCATGCCGGTGAGGCCGCAGGTGGCGGAGGGAAAGCGGATCGAGCCGCCGGTGTCGGAGCCGATCGAGCCCTGGCAGAGCCCGGCTGAGGTGGCGACGCCCGAGCCGGTGGAGGAGGAGCCGACCCAGTGCCCGGCGCCCCAGGGGTTGATCGGCGTCGGGTCTTCCGGGTGGTGGGAGGTGTAGGCGCCCTCCGTCATCTTCAGCTTGCCGAGGACGACGGCGCCGGCGCGCTCGAGGCGTTCGACCAGCGTGGCGCTGGTTTCGGGCACGCGGCCGCGGAAGATCCTGGTTCCGGCCGTGGTCGGCGCGAAGTCGGTGTCGCAGAGGTCCTTCACGCCGATCTGGGCGCCGTGGAGCGGGCCGCGGCAGATGCCCTTGGCGAGCTCCGCGTCGAGCATCGCCGCGCGCGCGCGGGCGCGCTCGGCGGTGACGTGGGAATAGCTCATCAGCCCGCCGTCGAGCGCGGCGATGCGGGCGAGATGCGCCTCGGTCGCCTCGGCGACCGAAAGCGCGCCGCGGGCGATCCGCGCCGTCGTCCCGGTCAGCGTCGCGTAGTGAAGATCGTCGGCCATGAGCGCCCCTCCCGTTCCGGGAAAGCCTAACCGGGCGGGGGGCTTGCGCAAGCGGGAAGCGGCGCGGCCTTCGGACGCTGGCGCGGCCAGCCCCCGGATCAGACGCCCCAGGTGTCCGAAAGGCGATAGCCTTCGGGCCAGGGGTCGGACGGGTCCAGCATGTGCTGGTGGATGCCGGTGATCCAGCCGCGGCCCGAGATTTCGGGCAGGATGACGGGGCGGCCGCCGATCTCGGCGGTTCCGACGATCCGGCCCCGGAACTCGGACTCGATGAGGGAGCGGACGGTCAGCGTCTCCCCCTCCCGCATCTCGCCCCGCGCGGCGAGGAGGGCCATGCGCGCCGAGAGCGCGGTGCCGGTGGGCGAGCGGTCGATCTTGCCGGGGCGGATGGCGACGGCGGCTCGGCTTCGGAGCCCGTCGGCGCCGCGCTCGAGCGGGCCGGCGAAGAGGCAGAAGGAGATGTGGCGCCAGTCCGGGTTCTCCGGGTGCTCGAAGCCGAGTTGCCGGTTGGCGGCCTCGGTGATCGCCATGCCGGCGCGGGCGAGGGCGCGGGCCTCGTCCGGCACGAGGCGAAAGCCGAGCGTGGACGCTTCGACCACGACGAAACTGTCGCCGCCATAGGCGGTGTCGACCGTGAGCGCGCCGACGCCCGGCACGTTCAGCGGCGCGTCGAGGCGGGCGGGGAAGCTCGGCAGGTTCCGCACGAAGATGCGCTCGGCCTTGCCGCCGCGGCATTCGGCGCGCACGCGGACGAGGCCGCCCGGCGCCTCCAGCGTGAACTCAGTGACCGGCTCCGTCATCGGCAGGATGCCCGCGTCGAGGAGGACGGTGGAGACGCAGATCGAGTTCGAGCCGGACATCGGCGGCGTGTCTTCCGGCTCCATGATGATAAAGGCGGCGTCCGCCTCGGGCCGCTTCGGCGGGACGAGGAGATTCACGTGGCGGAAGACCCCGCCCCGCGGCTCGTTCAGCATGAAGCGGCGGAGCGCGCCGTCCTCGGCGATCCAGCGGCTCTGCGCCCAGAGCGTCTCGCCCGGCGGCGGGGCGACGCCGCCGACGATGACGTCGCCGACCTCCCCCTCCGCATGGGCGGAAATGGTGTGGATGACGCGGGCGCTCCGCATGGTTCAGCCCTTCCGCGGCGGGATGGCGTAGGTGAGCGTGGCGTGGGCGACGGGCTTCGTCCCGCCCTCGGACCAGACGGTCGCGTCGCCGGTGGCGAGGAGCTTGCCGAGCTTGAGGATGCGCGCCTCGCAGATCAGCGCGGTCGGCTCCGGCTTGTTGAGGAAGTTGATCGTGGCGTTGGTGGTGACGGTCAGCGCCTCCCGCCCGATCATCGCCATCAGCGCGACGTAGAAGCCGCAATCGACCGCCTCGAACATCGCCGGGCCGGAGACGGTGCCGCCGGGGCGGATGTCCGCCGCCGTGGTCTCGCGGCGGATGCGGACGCGCATCGGCGAAAGCTCCAGCACGCGGAACCGCCCCGTCACGGCGGGAAACACCTCTTCGAGGAAGGCGAACACCTCGTCGGCGTTCAGCTTCGGCTGCGGCCCGTCCATTCCGTCCCTCCGGTCTTTGGCCGAGACCTAGCAGCCGGAGGCTCGGCGGCGCCAGCGCCCCGCTTCCGCCCGGTCGCGCGACGTGCGAGGCTCCGCCGATGCGCCGCGCCCTGATCCTCCTCGCCTTCGCCGCCCTTCCGGCCTCCGCCGCCGATCTGTCCGGCTTTCCGGGCTTCGCCGGCTTTCTCGAAGCCGAGGCCGCCGGGGCGCGGACGGACTTTCCGGGCGCGGAGATTCGCGATGATGTGCGCTTCGCGGATCGGGGTTACGCCTCGGTCCTCCGCATCATCGAGGCGGGGCGGATGAGCTTCGTCGAGGCGCAGACCTGGGACGCGGAGGGGCCGGTGCGGCTCGACCGGTTCTTCGCGGCGGGCGTGGCGCTCGACGAGGCGCTCGCGGCGATCTCCGCCCATCTCCGGGCCGAGCTGACATTCCGCTTCGGCCGGCGAACGCGGGAGGCGGCGACGGCGCCGGACGTGGCCGTCCTGTCCAACTTTACCATTCTGCCGGGCGCCGCCGGGCTCGCCTTCCATTTCGGGCCTGGCGAGGTCGGCCCGGCGACGGCGGGGGTGGTGACGGTCGAGGCGCCGAAGGCCGTGTTCGGCGCCTGGCTGAACGGCGCGGGGCGCGCGCTCTTTCCCTGACGGCGGGCGTGTGGGCGGATAGGCTCGGGGCCTTCGCGCACCGGAGGCCGCCATGCTGCCGAACCTGACCCTTCTTCTTCTCTGCCAACTCGCGGGCGAGGCGCTCGTCGCCTGGCTGGGCCTGCCGATCCCGGGGCCCGTGCTCGGGATGGCGCTCCTTTTCACCGGGCTTCAGTTGCGCGGCCTGCCGCCGGGGCTCGCCGCGGTCGGCGACGGGCTTCTCTCCAACCTATCGCTGCTCTTCGTGCCGGCGGGCGTCGGGGTGATGCTGCATGCGCGGCTCATCGCGGCGGATGGGCTGGCGATCGGGGTTTCGCTGATCGGCTCGACGCTCTTCGCCATCGCCGTGACCGGGCTGGCGATGCGGGCGTTGGCGCCGAAGGCGGGGGAGGGCGGGGAATGAGCGACGGGCGGGACATCTGGGTCTATCTCTCCGCCAGTCCGCTTCTTCACCTGACGCTGACGCTGGTCGCCTATCAGGCCGGGCAGCGGCTTCATGCGCTGAGCGGCCGGAACCCGCTGGTCAACCCGGTTCTGGTCGCCGTCGCGGCGCTGGTGGCGCTGCTGCTCGCCACGGGGACGCCGCACGCGACCTATTTCGAGGGGGCGCAGTTCGTCCACTTCCTGCTCGGGCCGGCGACGGTGGCGCTGGCGATTCCGCTGCATCGGCAGATCGAGCGGGTGCGCCGCTCGGCGCCGGCGCTGGCGGCCTCGCTCCTTCTCGGCTCGGCCGCGGCGGCGGGGAGCGCGGTGGCGATCGCCTCGGCGCTCGGCGCCGGGCGGGAGACGCTGATCGCCCTCGCGCCGAAATCGGTGACCGCGCCGGTGGCGATGGCGCTGGCGGAGGGGCTGGGCGGGCTGCCGTCTCTCGCCGCGGTGCTGGTGATCCTGACCGGCGTGACGGGGGCGATGCTCGGGCCGCCGCTTCTCGACCTGCTGAGGGTGCGGGACGAGCGGGCGCGTGGCCTCGCGCTCGGCGTCGCCAGCCATGGCATCGGCACGGCGCGGGCGCTCGAACGCTCCGAGGTCGCCGGAGCTTTCGCCGGGCTGGCGATGGGGCTCAACGCGCTGGCGACCGCGCTTCTGCTCCCGCTGCTCTGGCGGCTGGTCGCGGGCTAGGCGCGGGCTGGAGCGGCTCCGCCAGAAGCTCCTCGATGAAGACGGAGAGAAGCTGCGTGCGTCCGGCGACGCCGGCCTTGGCGTAGATCGCCGCGCTCTGCGCCTTCACGGTGCCCTCCGCCGCGCCTCGGGCCGCGGCGATTTCGGTGTTGGAGAGGCCCTTGATCGCCATCAGCGCGACATCCCGCTCTGCTGGGGTCAGCCCCCAGCGGGTGAAATGTTCGTCGAGCAGTTCGGCGAAGGCGCCGCCGGCGGCGCGGAGCGCCTGCTCCATGCGCGCCTGCCGGGCGAGGAGGTTCCTGACCTCACGCGCGCCGAAGACCGTGCCGAGGATCAGCGCCCCGACTGTTACGGCCTCGAGGACTAGGTGATGGCCGAAGCCGGTTCCCGTCTCGCTTTCGAGGTGAAGATCGCCGAGCACGTCGGCGAGGAAGAAGGCGGCGCAAAGCGCCTGGAGCACGACCACGCCGGTCAGCGCGGCGACGCGCGCCTTCCCCTCGACGGCGACGTTCGGGCGCGTCACGCGCGCCGGTCCGGCGCGCTTGGGCGCTTGCGGCCGTCGATCATCGCCCGCACCAGCGACTGGCCCTCATGACGGCTTTCGTAGAGCGCGCCGCCGACATGGAGCGCGACCGAGACGACCAGCCAGTTGAAGAGCGCTTCATGCGCTTCCTCCACCCAGGCGACCCCGAAGAAGGCCTCGCTCTCCATCATCATCCCGGTCGCGGCGATGGCAAGTAGGGTGAGCCAAAGGTTGTAGGCCATCAGCGCGCCGAGCGGGTTGTGGCTGAGATAGCGCCGCCGCCCGCCGGCGAGTTGCTCGGAGAGATGCGCCCGCGCCGCGCCGAGGCTGGGCGGGAAGGCGGAGAAGCGGGCGTGCTCCGGCCCGATCACGCCCCAGATCGCGCGTAACCCGACGAGCCCGAGCGCCGCGTAGCCGGCCCAGACATGGGCGCGGCTCTCCTCGTCGAGGAGCAGGCCGTTGAGGAGGACGACGAAGGCGAGCGACCAGTGGACGATCCGCACAAGCGGATCCCAGACCGGAACGCTCCGCTTCGCCGCGGCCTCCGCGGCGCCGGGCGCGCGCATCAGCCCTTCTCCTCGATGCGGATCACCTGGCCCGTTTGCGGCGAGACGAAGATCTCGAAGCGCTTGCCCTCGAGCACCGCGTAAAGTTCGAGCGCGCCATCCTCCATCTCGGCCTTCCTGACCTCATAGCCGCGGGAGGCGAGCGCCGCGCGCGCGGCGGCCTCGTCCGGGCCGAGCGG
>CALFYQ010000165.1 GCA_937952085.1 uncultured Paracoccaceae bacterium
CTCCGACAGCACGTTGATCTCCATGCCCTTGAAGGGTTCGGCCGCCTTGATGAACCAGTCCATCTCGGCGAGCTGCTGGTCGCGCGAAATCGCCGAAGGCTGAAACTCCGCGTCGATCCATTTCTCCGCCGCCGCGCGGTCCGCCCACGCGCCCGGCGCCGCCGCGATGACCGCAATGGCGGCCGTCGCGGAAAGCAAACGTCTCATGCTTTCCTCCCAGTCTCGTTTTTGAGAACCGCCTGTGGCGGCTCGTCGCGGATACTCATATGAACATTTTAGAACGTCAAGCGAAAGGAAACGGCTTCCCAAGCGAACATCGCAGCGTATATTCGGCGAGAACGCCCGCCGGCCTGCCCGCGCCGGGCGAAGAAACGAACGCGACGGGGAGACTGCGCCTTGGACCTGACCGACCGGCAGAGCGAGATCCTCGCGCATCTTCGCCGCGAAGGCCGGGTCGAGGTCGAGGCGCTGGCCGAGCAGTTCGGCGTCACCACCCAGACGATCCGGCGCGATCTCAACCTTCTTTCCACCCGCGGGCTCGCGGCGCGGGTGCATGGCGGCGCGCGCTTTTCCAACTCCATCTCCAATGTCGGCTACGAGGAGCGGCGCGCCCTCGCCCTCGCCGCCAAGGAGGCGATCGGCGCCGCGGCGGCGCGCCTCATTCCCAACGCCTGCTCGGTGATGCTGAATATCGGCACGACGACAGAGCAGGTCGCGCGCGCCCTCGCCGGCCACCGGGACCTTGTGGTGATCTCCAACAACATCAACGTCATCACCACGCTGCTCGGCTCCGCGAAGGAGCTGATCCTCGCCGGCGGCGTGGTGCGCCCGGCCGACGGCGCCATCGTCGGGGCCGAGGCGGTGGAGTTCATCACCCGCTACAAGGCGGATTACGCCGTGATCGGCGCCTCCGCGCTCGACGAGGACGGCGCGGTTCTCGATTTCGATTCGCGGGAGGTGTCGGTCGCCCGCGCGATCCTGCGGAACGCGCGCACCCGCGTCCTCGTCGCCGACGCGCAGAAATTCGCCCGCTCCGCCCCGGTCCGGATCTGCGATGTCGGCGAGATCGACATCGTCGTCACCGACCGGGAGCCGCCCCGCGCCTTCCGCGAGGCGGCCCATCGCGGCGGCGCGGAAATCGTCGTCGCCGATCCGGCGGCGATCCCGGAGGCGCTCGATGACTGCGCCTGACGCCGGAGACGCCTATGACATCCTCGTCATCGGCGGCGGGGTGAACGGCTGCGGCGTCGCGCGGGACGCGGCGGGGCGCGGCCTCTCGGTCCTTCTCTGCGAGATGAACGATCTTGGCGGCGCCACCTCCTCGGCCTCCACCAAGCTCTTCCATGGCGGCCTCCGCTATCTCGAATATTTCGAGTTCCGCCTGGTGCGGGAGGCGCTGGTGGAGCGCGAGACGCTGCTTCGCGCCATGCCGCACATCTCCTGGCCGCTCCGCTTCGTGCTGCCGATCAACCCGGACCTCCGCTATCTCGACGACAACTCCTCGCTCGGAAAGCTGCTGACGCGGTTCGCGCCGTTCCTCCGCGGCCGCCGCCCCGCCTGGCTCACCCGGATGGGGCTTTTCGTCTACGACCATCTCGGCGGGCGGAAGCTGCTGCCGGCGACGGCCACGCTCGACCTTCGGCGCCATGTCGCCGGCAAGCCGCTCAAGGCCCGCTTCGCCAAGGCCTTCGAATATTCCGATTGCTGGGTGGAGGACGCCCGCCTCGTCGCGCTCAACGCGCGGGACGCGGCGGCGCGGGGCGCGACCATCCTCACCCGCACCAGGGTCGACGCGGCCGAGCGCGGCGCGGGCGGCTGGACCGCGACGCTGGTCGACGAGGAGGGCGAGACGCGGCAGGTGCGCGCCCGGGTCGTCGTCAACGCCGGCGGCCCCTGGGTCGGCGAAGTGCTGAACGCGCGGCTCCACCAGAACAGCCGCGAGGGCGTCCGGCTCGTCCGCGGCTCGCACATCGTGACGCAGCGGCTCTTCGAGCACGACCAGCCCTATTTCCTGCAGCAGCCGGACGGGCGGATCATCTTCGCGATCCCCTACGAGACCGACTTCACCCTGATCGGCACCACCGACAAGGACCATCAGGGCCCGCCCGGAAACCCCGTCTGCACCGACGAGGAGCGGG
Organism: uncultured Paracoccaceae bacterium; assembly: GCA_937952085.1. GTDB lineage: Bacteria > Pseudomonadota > Alphaproteobacteria > Rhodobacterales > Rhodobacteraceae > Pikeienuella. Next base: position 2,139 of record CALFYQ010000165.1, read on the forward strand.
ACTATCTCCTCGCCGCCGCCTCCCACTATTTCGAGCGGCCGGTGACGAAGGAGGACGTGGTCTGGACCTATTCCGGCGTCCGCCCGCTCTATGACGACGGCGCGAAATCGGCAACGGCGGCGACGCGGGACTATGTGCTCTCGCTGGCCGAGACCGGGGGCGCGCCGCTCCTCTCCGTCTTCGGCGGCAAGATCACCACCTATCGCCGGCTCTCGGAGGAGGCGGTGGGCAAGCTCGCGAAGTTCTTCCCCGGCCTCGGCGGCGGCTGGACCGCGGGCGTCCCCCTCCCCGGCGGCGATTTCCCGGTGACGGGCGCGGCCGATCTCGTCGCCGCGCTTCTGAAGGCGCATCCCTTCCTCGGCGAGCGCTGGGCGAAGCGGCTCGTCCGCGCCTATGGCGCCGAGGCGGCGGAGCTCCTCGCCGGCGCGGCGAGCCCGGCCGATCTCGGCCGCGCCTTCGGCGCGACGCTCTCGGAGCGGGAGGTGCGCTGGCTGATGGAGCGGGAATGGGCGCGCCGGGCGGAGGACGTGGTCTGGCGCCGCTCGAAGCTCGGCCTGCGGCTGACGGCCGAGGAGATCGCCGCGCTCGACGACTGGATGCGCGCTCAGGCCGCCCTGCGCGAGACGGGCGGCGCCTCCTCGCCCGCGACCACGAGGGGCGACGCCTCCGGCCCGGCCGCGTAGCCGCCCGCCGCGCTCGGCACCACGATCAACGCCGCGAACCGGCCGTCCGGCCCCTCCTCGACGGAGTAGCGGGAGCCCATCAGGTCCAGAAGCTCGCGCCCCGCCGCCGGGCCGATCGCGTCCGCGCCGATCTCCCGGCGCCGCTTCTCGCCATCGGCGAAGATCGTCTCGATGTCCCAGCGCAGCCCCTCGCGCGCGCCGAGATCGATACGGATCAGGAGGCCGCCGCCGGGCGCGCCGCCGAGCGAGCAGAAACTGTCCATCACGCCGAGCGCGCCGCCGACATAGTGGAGAAGATAGGCGACCGCCTGCGAGAGCCGCGCCGGGTCGCCGCGGAAGGCCGCGCCGGCGGCCACGGTCACGCGGGCGGGCGGCCGGCCAGCGAGGCTGAACGGCGCCAGCCGACGCTCCGCCTCCCGCGCGACGGCGAAGGCGGAGGTCTCCTCCGCTTCGATGCGGCAGACGCCGTCGCGGATCTCCGAGAGGAGCAGGAGCGCCTCGATCACCAGCAGCATCTCCTGAGCCGAGACCGCGACATGGGCGGCGAGCTTCGCCTGATGCGAGTCGAGTTCGCTCGCGCGCAGCAACTCCAGAAGGCCGAGCACGCCGTTCATCGGCGTGCGAAGCTCGTGGCTCACCATGGTCAGGAACCGCGCCCGGCTTTCCGCCGCCGCCGCGGCGGCGCGAGCATGGGACGTGACCTCGATGGCGCGCCTTCGCTCCGCCCGCACCATCATCAGCGCGACCACGCCGACGAGGAGGCTCACGGTCGCCCCCACGATGGCCGCGATGTTGCCGAGCATCCGCTGCGCGATCAGGCTGTCATAGCTCGAAAAAAGCGCGCGCTGCTCCGCCGTGTCGGCGTCGTTCATCAGGTCGCGGAACTGCGTCGCGAGGTCGGCGAAATCGGCGAGAAAGGCGAAATGCGCCTGACGGTCGGCCGGGTCCCAAGCGTCGACCATCGGCGCATAGCGCTCCAGCACCTCCTGCGCATGGTCGAGCACCTGATCCTTGTCGAACCGCTCGAACCGTTTGCGGAGGTCTCCGCTCCGGGCGACCGAAATCGTGTTCCAGAGAATGTCGAACCGCTTGACGACTTCGCCCGAAGGGTCGTCCGGCCGGCGCTGCATCTCCAGCAGCACCGCCTCGCGGACGAGGTCGATCTCGAAGAGGGACTTGGCGGCATGGAGGACGGTGTTGTCCTGCCCGATGAAACTGAGCTGCGCCGCCGCCTCCTCCCGGTGCCGCGCGCCCACGACGAGGAGCGCGAGCACCAGCCCGAGGCCGAGCACGATGGGAATCAGAAGGAGGCGAAGCCGCTTCCCCACGATCGCAACCGGCCGCGCCTCAGCGCACTTCGACGCGGACGAGCTGCCAGATCAGCTTGTCGTTGATCTCGCGATCCTCCTTGGCGAGCGTATCCACCGGATACATCAGCCAGATCGGCCCGCGGTTCCTGAGCGTGAGCGGCGCGCCGTCCATCTCCATCGCCAGGATCACGCCGTAGCGGTCGAGGTCCTCGGCGGGGATCTCCACCTTGTAGTCGTTCGCGGCGACGAGGAGCAGCCGCTCGCCCGACTTCTGTCCGGCCGCCTCCAGTGCGTCCGAAAGCCGCGGGCCGCGGAAGACCGGCCGGCCGTCGGTGAAGTTGGTGGCGGTCTCGATGACGTGCTGCGGCAACGCCTCGAGATCGGCGCGCGAAAACTCGCGCGACGCGGCCGAGGGCCCGTCGATGACGAGCAGGTTTTCGCTGGCGGCGAGTGCGGATGGCGCAGTCGCCGCAAAGGCCAGCGCGGCGGCGAGCGCGGCGCGGCGGGTAAGCGTTGCCATGCGTTCCCTCCCTGGTTTCGGGGTCAGGGAAGATGCCCTGCGCGGGGTTGCCGCAGGGTTAGGGAAGCGCCGCCATGTTTCGATAACGGCGCCAATCGTGAACGACCCGCCCTCGGAATGACCGCCCGCCTCCGCTAAGTCCTGCCCATGCGCCGCGCTCTCACGACGCTCGTCCTTCTTCTTGTCGCCGCCTGCGCCGACGCCCCGGACTCGGTCGAGATCGAGTTCTCCCGCCCGGAAACGGCGGTCGCCTACGACGTGACGCTCGAAGGCGCGCCCCGCGACAGCCTCAAGGACCTGATGGAGCGCGCGCTGGAGCTCTATCGCCGGCAGGAGCGCGGCGCGGAAAGCATCGCCTTCCTCCGCCGCCGCGCCGAGAGCGACCTCGACGCCATCCGCAAGATCATGCGCTCCGACGGCTGGTACGAGGCCGACGCGAAGTTCGAGATCGCGCCGCCCCCCGCGCCCGCCGAAGACGCGCCGGAGGGCGAGACGCCGAAGGCGCTGGTGAAGATCGTGATCGAGCCCGGCCGGCGCTACACGCTCACCCGCCATTCCTTCCTTCTGGTCGAGACCGGCGCGGGCCAGCCGCCGGCGCCGCCGGAGGCCGGCGCTCTCGGCTCCCCGGTCGGCGACGTGGCGCGGGCCGACCGGATCCTCGACGCGGAATCGGCGGCGGTGGAGGGCTTCCGCGCCGCCGGCCGTCCTTACGCGAAGCGGCTCGGCCGCGACGCCGTGGCGGACCCGGAGGCGGCGACCATCGAGGTCGACACCACCATCGCCACCGGCCCCGCCCTCGTCTTCGGCGAGGTGCGCTACGAGGGCCTGAAGGATGTCGAGGCGCGCTATCTCGACACCTATCTGCCGTTCAAGCCGGGCGAGACCGCCTCGCCCGACAAGCTCGTCGAGCTTCAGCGCGCGCTCTCCGGCACCAATCTATTCGAGGCCGCCGCCGCGAGCTTCCCGGATGACGCGCCGGCCGGCCCCGAGGTTCCCGTCACCGTCCGCCTCGAAGAGGCGCCCTTCCGCACCGTCTCCGCCGGCCTTCTCTACTCGACCGACGCCGGCCCCGCCGTCACCGGCGGGTTCGAGCACCGCAACCTCTGGGGCGAGAACGAGACGCTGACCATCGACGGCGTGGTCGGCCTCGAAGAGCAGTCCCTGGAGAACCGGCTCCGCTTCCCGCAATGGCGCCGGCCGGGGCAGGACCTCGTCTTCGGGCTCGACCTCCGGCACATCGACGACGACGCCTTCGAGGAATTCGGCGGCACGCTGTCGGCCGGCGTCGAGCGCAAGCTCTCGCCGCAGCTCACGGTCGGGTATGGCGGGCTCCTGGAGCTGTCCCGTCTCGACGAGGGGCCGGGGGACCCGGCCGAGACCTCCCGCCTCGTCGGCCTGCCGCTCTTCGCCGCCTGGGACGGGACCGACGACAAGCTCGACCCGTCCAAGGGCTTTCGCGCCCGGGCCACGGCGACGCCCTTTTCCGGCATCGTCGGTGGCACGCCCGCCGCCTTCCTGATCCTCGACAATTCCGCCTCGGTCTATTTCGACCTCACTGGCGAGAAGCGTTACATCCTCGCCGCCCGCGGCCGGCTCGGCTCGATCCTGGCGGGGGATTTCGACGTCGTCTCCGCCAACCGGCGGCTCTATTCCGGCGGCGGCGGCTCGGTCCGCGGCTATGCCGAGCGGTTCATCGGCCCGCTCGACGCGAACCGGGACCCGACGGGCGGCCTCTCGGTCGCCGAGCTTGGCGCCGAGCTTCGGGCGCGCGTCACCTCCGATATCGGCCTCGCCGGTTTCGTCGAGGCGGGCACGGTCTCCGAAGAGCTGTTCCCGGCCTTCGACGAGGGCGTCCAGGTCGCCGTCGGCGGCGGGCTGCGCTACTTCTCCCCCATCGGCCCGCTCCGGCTCGATGTCGGCGTGCCGGTGAACCCGCGGAAGGCCGACGATTCCTTCCAGGTCTACATCTCGCTCGGTCAGGCCTTCTGATGCGCCGCGCCCTCGCCCTTCTCGTCTTCCTCGCGCTGGCGCTGCCGGCGGCGGCGGAAATCTCGTTCCTCGGGATCAGGAATTCGCTGATCGACTTCGCGCTCGATCAGGTCTCGACGCCCGGCGAGATGGAGATCGCCGCAGAGAGCGTCGAGGATTCGGACGACGGCGCGACCGATCTCGTGGGCCTCACCGTCGCGGATGCGGATGGCGTCTGGCTCCGGGTCGACCGGCTTTCGCTCCGCTGGAACGCCGCGCGCATCCTCCGCGGGGAGCTGGACATCGAGCGCCTCGCGGCGACCGGCGTCTCGATGCTCCGCGCGCCGAACCCGGCCTCCGTCGCGGTCGAGGTGAAGGAGGGCTCGGAGCTCGACCGCGCCCCCTCCCGCGGCCTCCTCGACTGGCCGCGCTCGCCGATCACCGCGCGGGTGCGGAGCCTCGAGCTCATCCGCGTCGTCATCGCCCCCGGCGCCCTCGCGGCGCCCGGCATCGCCTTCGACGCCACCGGCGCGCTCCGCGACGAGGGCGACGAGCAATCGCTCCGCCTCAACGTCACGCGGCGGGACAGCGTGCCCGGCCGGATCGAGTTCGACTATCTCCGCACCTTCGACACCGATCGGCTGGACCTCACGCTCGACGCCGCGGAGGCGGCGGGCGGCCTCGTCGCCGCGCTCGCCGGGCTGCCGGCGGATTCGGGCGCCCGCGTCCGGCTCGAAGCCGCCGGGCCGCTCACCGAATGGGCGCTGACGCTCGACGCCGATGTCGAGCGGGTGATCGCCGCCGCCGGCTCGGCGGAGGTGGACGCGACCGGCCGCCTCGCCGCCAAGGCGGACCTTACCGTCACCCCCGGGCCGGCGCTCGGGGACACGTTCGGCGAGGCCGTCGCCGCCGTCCTCGCGCCCGAGGCGCGGCTCCGTTTCGACATGGCTGAGGACGAGGCCGGGCTGGTGACGATCCGCGAAGGCTCGGTCCGCGCCGCGGAGCTTGATCTCGACGCGAGGGGGACGTTCGACCGCCCGACCGCCACCGCCGATCTCGACCTCCGGCTCGAAGGCCGCGCCGGGCTCTCGGCCCTCGCCGAGGGCGTCGACTTCACCCGTTTCGGCTTCGACGGCTCCGCCAAGGGGCCGCTCGACGACCTGACCGCCGCCGGCCGCGTCACCCTCGACGGGCTCCGCACCGCGGCGGCCGATGTCGGCTACGCCGCGCTCGACGCGACGATCCGCAGGCAGGGCGAGCGGCTTTCGCTCGACCTTTCGGGCGGCGCCGAGGGCCTTCGGCTCGACCGGATCGGGCCGGACCTTCTCGGCCGGGCCGAACTTGCCGTCGTCGGCGCCTATGACGGGGCCGAGGCGCGGCTCTCCCGCCTCCGCGTCGCCGCGGCGCCGCTGACGCTCGAAGCCGAGGGCGCGGCGGACCTCACCGCCAGCACGGCCGACCTCGGCTACCGGCTCTCGACGCCGGATCTCGCCCCCCTCGCCGCCGCCTATGACGCCGACGCCTCGGGCCGCCTCTCGGCCGAGGGCCGGCTTTCGGGCCCCCTTGCCGCGCCGCGCCTCGCCGGCTCCCTCGCCGCCGAAGATCTCGCCTTCGCCGGGGAGCCGCTCGGCGCCGTCCGCCTCACCCATGACGCGACCTTCGGCGAGGCGCCGTCGGGGACCGCCGCGCTCCGCGCCGACGGCTCCCGCTTCGGCCCGGTCACGTTCGACGGCGGCTTCCGCCTCGCCGGGCAGGACCTCACGCTCTCCGATCTCGTGGCGACCGGCCTCGGCGCCCGCATCGCCGGCGCCCTCGCCATCGACCTCGAGACGAGCCTCGCCTCGGGCGCGGTCGATCTCTCCGCGCCCGACCTTTCCACCCTCTCCGCCGTCACCGGCCAGCCCGCCAGCGGCGCCGTCGCGGGCAAGGTCGCGCTGACGGCGCGCGAGGGCGCGCAGGATGCGGCGCTCACCCTCTCCCTCTCCGGTGTCGAGGTGGCGCTGGAGGAAGGGGCCATCCGCGCCGCCGCCATCGACATCGACGCCACGCTCCGCGACGCGCTCGGGGACCCCTCCGCAACCGGCCGCGCCTCCGCGAGGGAGGTGGAGGCGCTCGGTTACGGCCTCGGCCGCCTCGCCTTCGAGGGCACGGCCTCCCGCCTCCGCAGCGACGCCCCCGCCATCGACGCCGACATCAGGCTTGGCGATCTCTCGACCGACGAGAGCCTCGGCGCCGCTTCGCTCGCCGAGGCGCGCTTTGTCGGCCGTGTCGAGAACGCCGTCGCCGACCCAACCGTGAAAGGCCGGCTCACCGCCTCCGGCCTCTCCGGCTACGGCGCCGTGCTCGCCTCGCTGGACCTTTCCGGCGAAGGCGCCGCGCTCCTCACCGCGCCGGTCTTCGACGCCGCGGCGAAGCTCGGCCGGATCGAGGCCGGGGGCGCCGCCATCGCCGGCGCCGATCTCACCGCGAAGGGCTCGCTCGAAGACCTCACGGCCATGCTACGCGCCGGGCGGATCGAGGCTTCGGGCGTCGCCGCCGCCTCCGCCGCGCTCGATCTCCGGGCGCAGGCGCTCCTCTCCGGCGACCCGGCGCTCGACGCGAAACTCTCCCTCGGCGCCGCCGATCTCGGCGCGGCGGGCCTCGCCTCGACCCGGCTCACCGCCAAGGGCCGGCTCTCGGCGCTCGACCTCGTCCTCTCCGCCGCCGGCGAAATGGAGGGCGGCGACCCGCTCTCGCTCGACGCCGCCGCCCGCGCAGACCTCGCCGGCGCCCCGGCCGCGACCGTCTCCCGCCTCTCGGCCAAGGCCGGCGAGGCCGAGATCGCGCTCCGCGCGCCGCTCCGCATCCGCACCGAGGGCGGGACGACGCGGTTCGACGGGCTCGACCTTGCGCTGCCCGGCGGCGGCCTCACCGGCGCCGCCGCGCTCCACCCGAACGGCCTCTCGGGCGCGCTTGCGCTCGACGCGCCGGACCTCCGCCCCGTCGCCGAACTCGCCGGCGCCCCGCTCGAAGCCGGCGCGCTCCGGGCCGACGCGAAGTTCGACACAAGGGCCGGCCGCGCCGGCGCCGACGTGACGCTCTCCGCCAGCGGGCTCCGCTTTTCCGAGGCGGTGGCCGATATCGGCGCGCTCGGCCTCGACGGCGCGCTCCGCTGGGACGGCCGCACGGCGACGCTCGACGCCGCCCTTTCCGGCCCCTTCGGCGACCCGGCGAAGCTCGTCGTCTCCGCCCCGCTCCGGCCCTCCGGCGGGCCGCTGCCGACGATGCCGCAGACCGGCGCGCTCTCGGGCTCGGTCGACTGGGCCGGCCGGGTCGGCGATCTCTGGGCGCTGGTCCCCGCGCCCGGCGTCGTGCTCGACGGCGACGCGCGGGTCGCCCTCCGGCTCTCCGGCACGCCGGCCGCCCCCGAATTCGGCGGCGAGATCGCGCTCAACGACGGCAGGCTCGAACATCTCGACGCGGGCGCGATCCTGACGCCGCTCACCCTCCGCTCCCGTGTCGAACCGGGCGGCGCCTTCGTCGTCGACATCGAGGCGGAGGACGGCTCCGGCGCACCCGTCACCGGCCGCGTCTCGCTCGACGATGGCCAACTCGACGCCAAGATCGACGCGAAAGCCGCCACCCTCGTCCGGCGGGACGACGCGACCGCCGTCCTCAGCCTCGACATCGCCGCGAAAGGCCCGCTCGCCGGCCCGGCGATCTCCGGAACGGTCGGCATCGACAAGGCCGAGATCCGCCTCGTGCAGGCCACCCCGCCTGGCGTTGCCGATCTCGGCCCGGTCCGCATCAAGGGCGAGCCGCCGGCCGAGCCCGAGGCGCCCTTCGGCGAGGCGATCCCGCTCTCGATCGACGTCGCCGGCCCGCAGGACATCTTCGTCCGCGGCCGCGGGCTCGACAGCGAATGGGCGGTGGATCTCCAGATCCGCGGCACGGCGGCGGCGCCCCGCATCACCGGCAAGATCGAGAAGCGGCGCGGCGCGCTCGACTTCCTCGGCCGCACCTTCGATCTCGAGCGCGGCGAGGTCCGCTTCACCGGCGGGGCCGAGATCGACCCGACGCTCGACATCGCGCTCCTGCGCGACAATGACGGCGTCCGCGGCGGCATCGTCGTCGCCGGCACGGCGCAGGCGCCCGACATCTCGTTCCAGTCCCGCCCCTCGCTGCCGGAGGAGGAGGTGCTGCCGCGCGTCCTCTTCGGCCGCTCGAAGCAGTCGCTCTCGGCCGCCGAGGCGGTCGGCCTCGCGGCCGGGCTCGCGACGCTCCTCGACGGCACCGGCGGCGTGGTCGATTCCGTTCGCGGAGCGGTCGGGCTCGACGTGCTCCGGATCGAAGGGACGACCGCGGACGACACCACCGTCACCGTCGGCTCCAACGTCGCCTCGGGCGTTTTCGTCGGCGCAAAGCAGCCGGTCGCCGGCGGCTCCGGCAGCGTGGTCGTTGAGATCGAGATCTTCGACGAGCTTCAGCTCGAAAGCGAGGTCGGCCCCGATGTCGGCACGAATCTCGGCCTGAAGTGGAAGCGGGACTTCTGAACCGCCCTTCCGCCGGGCCGCGGCATCGCCTACCCTGGCCTCCGGCCCGAAGGGCGCGAGAGAGGCGATGCGCGCGGATTTCCTGAACCACGAACCGAAGCCCTTCGAATTGGCCCGCTGCGAGGAGTTCGACCATTCCTCGCCGGCGCGCTTCTTCAATCGGGAGCTGTCCTGGCTCGCCTTCAACTGGCGCGTGCTGGAGGAGGCGCAGAACCGCCGCCACCCGCTCCTCGAACGGGTCCGGTTCCTCTCCATCTCGGGCGCCAATCTCGACGAGTTCTACACCGTCCGCGTCGCCGGCTTCCGCAGCCTCGCGCGCTCCGGCGTCACCCGGCTTTCGGATGACGGCCGCACCCCGGCCGAACAGCTCCAGCTGATCGAGGCCGAGGCCCGCCGCCTGATGGCGGCGCAGGACCGGATCTGGACCGCGCTCCAGGGCGAGCTTCAGGAGGCCGGCGTCCACATCGTCCGCGCCGACGACCTGACCGATCTCGACCGCGCCGCGCTCGAGACGCATTTTCTCGAGAACGTCTTTCCGATCCTGACGCCGCTCGCCATCGATCCGGCGCATCCGTTCCCCTTCATCCCCAATCTCGGCTACGCGCTGGCGCTGACGCTCCGCCGCGCGCGGGACGGCGAGACGATGGAGGCGCTCCTGCCGATCCCGCAGCAGATCGACCGCTATCTGAGGCTGGAGGACCGCGAGGGCGCGATCCGCTTCCTGCCGCTGGAGACGCTGATCGAGCTTCATCTCGATCTCATCTTTCCGGGCTACCGCGGTGAAGGGCGCTGCGAATTCCGTGTCCTTCGGGACAGCGACCTCGAAGTCGAGGAAGAGGCGGAGGACCTCGTCCGCGAGTTCGAGACGGCGCTGAAGCGCCGCCGCCGCGGCGAGGCGATCCGCCTCCAGCTCACGGTCGACGCGCCGCCGCGGCTCCGCGCGCTCATCACCGGCGCGATGGGCATGGCCGACGAGGAAGTCGTCACCGTCGAGGGCGTCGTCGGCATCTCCAGCCTGACCGAACTCACGCGCATCGAGCGGCTGGACCTGCTTTTCCCGCCCTATCAGCCGCGGATGCCGGAGCGGGTGAAGGACCATGATGGCGACATCTTCGCCGCGGTCCGTCAGAAGGACATGCTGCTCCACCACCCCTACGAGAGCTTCGAGACGGTGGTGCGCTTCCTCGAGATCGCCGCGCGCGACCCGGACGTGCTGGCGATCAAGCAGACCCTCTACCGCACCTCGCGCGACAGCCCGATCGTCAAGGCGCTCTGCGTCGCCGCGGAGGAGGGGAAATCCGTCACCGCCCTCGTCGAACTGAAGGCGCGCTTCGACGAGGAGGCGAACATCCGCCTCGCCCGGCAGATGGAGCGTGCGGGCGTTCAGGTCGTCTTCGGCTTCGTCGACTGGAAGACCCACGCCAAGGTCTCCTCCGTCGTGCGGCAGGAGGGCGGGCGGCTCGTCACCTACTGCCATTTCGGCACCGGCAACTATCACCCCGGCACCGCGAACATCTACACCGACCTCTCGCTCTTCACCGCCGATCCGGCGCTCGGGCGGGACGCCGCGAAGATGTTCAATTTCATCACCGGATACGCCGAGCCGGCCGGGCTCGAACGCCTCGCCCTCGCGCCGCTCAACCTGAAATCCACCATCCTCGAACATCTGGAGGAGGAGGCCGCGCACGCCCGCGCCGGCCGCCCCGCCAGCGTCTGGATCAAGTGCAACGCGCTGATCCACGCGGAGATCATCGACGCGCTCTACGCCGCCAGCCAGGCCGGTGTGCGGATCGACATGGTGGTGCGCGGCATCTGCGGGCTCCGGCCGGGCGTGCCGGGGCTCTCCGACAACATCCGGGTGAAGTCGATCATCGGCCGCTTCCTCGAACATGGCCGCACGCTCTGCTTCTCCGGCGGCGGTCAGATGGGCGGGCCCTCGAGCCGGGTCTACATCACCTCGGCGGACCTGATGGGCCGCAACCTCGAACGCCGGGTGGAGACGCTGGTGGCGATCCACAACCCCACGGTGAAGGCGCAGATCATCGAACAGGTGATGGCGGCGAATCTCGCCGACGAGGCGCAGAGCTGGATTCTCGGCCCGGACGGGACCTATGCGCGCCCGATCCTGCCGGACGAGGCGCCCGGTTTTTCCTGCCACGACTTCTTCATGGCCAATCCCTCGCTGTCCGGCCGCGGCCGGGCGGGGATCGGCGATGCGCCGCGGCTGATCCGCCCGGTGGACGAAAAGGCGGCTTGACGCCCCCCCGGGGCGCCACGTTAGGTCGCGAAGGCTCGGGACGGCGGCGAGGACGACATGACGGCGCTCGAACGAACGGCAGGCGCCGCGATCAACGCGGCGCAGGCGGACGGCCTGGTCGGCGTCATCGACATCGGCTCGAACTCGGTGCGCCTCGTCGTCTTCGAGGACGGGGCGCGGAGCCCCGATTACGTCTTCAACGAAAAGGTCATCTGCGGCCTCGGCCGCGGCCTCGCCGAGACCGGCCGGCTCGACGAGGAGGCGAAGCCGCTCACCCGCGCCACGCTCCGCCGCCATGTGGCGCTGGCGCGGCGCATGGGGGTCGGCGAGTTGCTGATCTTCGGCACCGCTGCGCTCCGCGAGGCCGAGGACGGCCCGGAATTCCGCGAAACCGTCGAGGCCGAGCTCAACGCGCCGATCCGCGTGCTGACCGGGCGGGAGGAGGCGCGGCTCTCGGCCGAGGGCGTGCTCTTCGGCTGGCCGGCGGCGCGCGGCGTCGTCGCCGACATGGGCGGCGCCTCGCTCGAGCTCGCCTCCGTCGCCGATGGCGAGGTGACGGCGATGGTCTCGACGCCCGCCGGGCACCTCCGCCTGCTCGACGCCGAGAGCCCGACCACGCGCCGCTCGCTCCTCGCCCTCGGCGCAGCGGCGGCCTCCTTCGTCGCCGAGCCGAAGCGGCTCATCATCGTCGGCGGCGCCTGGCGGGCGCTGGCCAAGGCCGGGATGACCCGGACGAACTATCCCTTCCCCGTCCTCCAGGGCTACGAGATGGCGCCGGACGAGGCGCTCGCCCTCTGCGAATGGGCGATCTCCGAGCCCGCCGCCGCGATCAAGCGCGCCGCCGGCGTCTCCACCGCGCGCATCGCCTCGCTGGCGGCCGGCGCGCGGGCGCTCCGCCGCCTCGTCTCCGATCTCCGGCCCGAAAGCGTCGAAGTCTCGGCCTTCGGCGTCCGCGAAGGCGTCCTCTATGAGCGGATGAGCCCCGAGCTTCGGCGGCAGGAGCCGCTGATCGCCGCGGCCGAGGCGATGGAGCTGCGCGGCGCCCGCTTCCCCGGTTTCGGGCGGGAGCTGTTCGCCTGGATGAAGCCGATCCTCGAAGGCTTCACCGCCGACCGGGTGCGCCTCGCCGAGGCGACCTGCCTTCTTCATGACGTGAACTGGCGCGCCCACCCGGATTTCCGCGTCTCGGCCTGTTTCGGCACGGTCAGCCGCGCCAATCTCGGCGGCGTCGGCCATCGCGGCCGGCTCTTCCTCGGGGCCGCGCTCTCGCACCGCTACAAGGGCCAGCTCCACCCGCACGAAGCCGCCGCGCTTGACCGCCTCGCACCCGACGCCAGGCGCGACGCGGAAATTGTCGGCCGCGCGATCCGGCTCGGCGCGATGGTCTCCGGCTCCACCCCCGGCACGCTCGGCCAGTGCGCGCTCCGGCTCGAGGAGGGCGCCCTCATCCTCGACTTCGCGCCCGAGGCCGCCGATTTCGCCGGCGAGCGGGTTCAGCAGCGGCTCGAAGCGCTGGCGCAGGCGATGGGCCGCGCCGCCGCGCTCAACCTCTGAGCCGATTGCGCCCCGCCGCGCCTTCCCCTACACCCCGCCGAGCCCGTGACGCTCAGGAGCCGCGATGCGCCTCTCCCGCTATTTCCTCCCCGTTCTCAAGGAAACGCCCGCCGAGGCGCAGATCGCCTCGCACCGGCTGATGCTGCGCGCCGGCATGATCCGGCAGCAGGCCGCCGGGATATATTCCTGGCTGCCGCTCGGCTACAAGGTGCTGAGCAAGCTCGAACAGATCGTCCACGAGGAGCAGCAGCGCGCCGGGCACATCCCGGTCCTGATGCCGACGCTGCAGCCCGCCGATCTCTGGCGCGAGAGCGGCCGCTACGACGATTACGGCCAGGAAATGCTCCGCATCCGCGACCGGCACGACCGGGACATGCTCTACGGGCCCACGAACGAGGAAATGATCACGGACATTTTCCGCTCCGCGATCGGCTCCTACAAGCAGCTTCCGCTGACGCTCTACCATATCCAGTGGAAGTTCCGGGACGAGGTCCGCCCCCGTTTCGGCGTCATGCGCGGCCGCGAGTTCCTGATGAAGGACGGATACAATTTCGACCTGACGAAGGAGGACGCGCTCCACGCCTACAACCGTCACCTCGTCACCTATCTCCGCACCTACGAGCGGATGGGCCTCCAGGCGATCCCGATGCGGGCGGACAGCGGCCCGATCGGCGGCGACGACACGCACGAATTCCTCGTGCTGGCGGAGACCGGCGAGTCCGAGGTCTTCTACGACAGCGCGATCACCGATCTCACCTTCGGCGACCGCGCCATCGATTATGACGACAAGGCCCAGTGCCAGGCGATCCTCGAGGAGTTCACCTCCCGCTACGCCCGCACCGACGAGACCCACGACGAGGCCGTCTTCAACCAGATCCCCGAAGAGCGGCGGCGCAAGGCCCGCGGCATCGAGGTCGGCCAGATCTTCTACTTCGGCACCAAGTATTCCGAGCCGATGGGCGCGACGGTGACCAACGAGAAGGGCGAGAAGGTGCCGGTCCACATGGGCTCGCACGGCATCGGCGTCTCCCGCCTCGTCGGCGCGATCATCGAGGCCAGCCACGACGAGAAGGGCATCGTCTGGCCGGACCCGGTCGCGCCCTTCGGCGTCGGCGTCGTGAATCTCCGGCAGGGCGACGCCGCGACCGACGCCGCCTGCGAGGACGCCTATGCGAAGCTCGCCGCGGCCGGGCTCGACCCGCTCTATGACGACCGGGACGAGCGCGCCGGCGCCAAGTTCGCGACGATGGAGCTGATCGGCCTCCCCTGGCGCCTCGCCATCGGCCCGCGCGGCCTCGCGAACGGCACGGTCGAGCTGACCCGCCGCAGGACCGGCGAGACGATGGAGCTCTCCCTCGAAAGCGCCCTCGCGAAGCTCGCGCCGTGACCCCGAGGCCTTCGGCCGCCCAAGGTTTGTGTGAGCGCTTCTTCCTGCTCGGCTCTCCGTCGCGGCGCGGAACCAACGTCCCGCAACCAACCGCCGCCACCATCGCCCCTCCCCGCCCCGAGCGGAGCGATGAGGGCCGCGCACGACCTTGGGAGGGCGCCCTGACGGTTGGGCGGCAGAGCTTTATCGTTCCGCCCCGCCCGACCGCCGAGTTCCTTGAACCGGCGGAGGGCGCCCGACCCCCGGGAGGGTCGGGCGCGGGCCGTGCTGGTCACACGGGCCGGGGCCCGTGGTCGTCGGCGCTCTCCTCACCGCCCGACGCTGCTCGAAATGGAGCCCGCCCATGAGCGGAACCCGCCCCTTCGCGGGCTTCGAATGGATGATCGCGCTCCGCTATCTCCGCGCCCGGCGGCGGGAGCGGGCGATCTCGGCCATCACCGGCTTCTCCCTCGTCGGCATCATGCTCGGCGTCGCCACGCTCATCGTCGTCATGTCGGTGATGAACGGGTTCCGGGACGAGCTCGTCACCCGCATCCTCGGGGTCAACGGCCATATCCTGATCCTTCCTACCGGCCGCGTCATCGAGAACCCGGAGGCTCTCGCGGCCCGCGCCCGCACCGCGCCCGGCGTCACCCGCGCCGCCCCGATCATCGAGGGCCGGGTGATGGCCTCGGCCAATGGCGGCTCGACCGGCGTCCTCGTCCGCGGCGTCTCGCCGGAGAACGCCAGGACGCTGGAGGCGCTTGAGAACCCCGAACTCTCCACCGGCTCGCTCGCCGATTTCGGCGGCGAGAAGATCGCCATCGGCGCCGGCGTGGCGGAGGAGCTCGGCCTTTCGGTCGGCGACCAGATCAAGCTGATCTCGCCCCGCGGGCTCCGCACGGTCCTAGGCGCCGCCCCGGCCACGGTCCGCAGCTTCGAGATCGCCTATGTCTTCCGCATGGGCATGAGCGAATACGACAAGATTCTCGTCTACATGCCGCTCGAGGCCGCCCAGAAATTCTTCCTCCGGCCGGAGGCGGCCGACATGATCGAGGTCATGGTCGAGCACCCGGACGACGTCGAGGCCGAGGCCGCGAAGGTCCAGCAGGCGATCGGCGAGCCGATGCGGATGTGGACCTGGAAGGACCAGAACGGCGGCTATCTCCGCGCGCTCCGCACCGAGCGGGTGGTGATGTTCACCATCCTCTCGCTCATCATCCTCGTCGCCGCGCTCAACATCGTCTCCGGCCTCATCATGCTGGTGAAGGACAAGGGGCGGGACATCGGCGTCCTTCGCACCTTCGGGCTGACGCAGGGCGCGGTGATGCGCGTCTTCTTCATCTGCGGCGCGGCGATCGGAACCGTCGGCGCGGCGCTCGGGGTCGGGCTCGGCGTCCTCTTCACGCTCAACATCCGCAAGGTGCAGGCGGCGGTGGAATGGATCCTCGGCGTCTCGGTCTGGGACCCGGCGGTCCGCTACCTCTCCGAGATCCCGGCGATCCTCCACGGCTCCGACGTGCTCTCCGTCCTCGGCCTCGCGCTCGGCCTTTCCTTCCTCGCCACGCTCTACCCGGCCTGGCGGGCGGCGCGGCTCGATCCGGTGGAGGCGCTCCGGCATGAGTGAGCCCGCGCTTCGGCTCGAGGGCCTGTCGAAGACCTATGGCGGCGGCGTGACCGCCGTCGCGGTGCTGAAGGGCGCCGATCTTTCCCTCGCGCCCGGCGAGATCGCCGCGCTCGTCGCGCCCTCGGGGGCGGGGAAATCCACCCTCCTCCACCTCGCGGGCCTGCTGGACCGGCCGGATGGCGGCTCGATCCGGATCGGCGGGCGGGAGGCGGCGGGGCTGTCCGACGCCGAACGCACCCGGGTGCGGCGGGACGAGATCGGCTTCGTCTACCAGTTCCACCACCTCCTGCCGGAATTCTCCGCGGCCGAAAACGTGATGCTGCCGCAGCTCGCCGCCGGGAAGGGCCGCGCCGAGGCCGCCGCGCGCGCCGCCGCGCTTCTCGATGCGGTCGGCCTCGCCCCCCGCGCCCAGCACCGGCCCGGGGAGCTTTCGGGCGGCGAGCAGCAGCGCGTCGCCCTCGCCCGCGCCCTCGCCAACCGGCCGCGGCTCCTCCTCGCCGACGAACCGACCGGCAATCTCGATGTCGGCACGTCGGAGACGGTCTTCGCCCTTCTCCTGGATCTCGCCCGGTCCGAGGGCCTCGCCGCCCTCGTCGCCACCCACAACCCCGACCTTGCCGCGCGGATGGACCGGATCGTCCGTCTCGAAGGCGGCCGGCTGGCCTGAAGGGGAGCGCGATGCGCATCTGCGTCTTCTGCGGTTCGAGCTTCGGCAAGAACCCCGAATATCTCTATGCCGCGAAGGCGGTCGGCGCGGCGCTCGCCCGACGGAACATCCGCCTCGTCTATGGCGGCGGCGCGGTCGGGCTGATGGGCGCGGTGGCGGACGCCGCGCTCGCCGCCGGCGGCGAGGTGACGGGGATCATCCCCCGCGTCCTCGCCCGCGAGGAAATCTCCCATCCCCGGCTCACTTCGCTCTACGTCACTGCCAGCATGCACGAGCGGAAGCTGAAGATGGCGGACCTCGCCGACGCCTTCATCGCGCTCCCCGGCGGCGTCGGCACGCTGGAGGAGACGTTCGAGGTCTGGACCTGGACGCAGCTCGGCATCCATTCGAAGCCGATCGGGCTCCTGAACGTGGCCGGCTTCTACGACCGGCTGATCGCCTTCGCCGACCAGCTGGTCGAGGACGGCTTCGTGAAACCGGACCACCGCGCCATCGCCCTCGCCGACGACGACCCGGAACGACTGATCGACCGGCTCCTCGTCGCCGAGCCACCGACGACCCCCAAATGGATCGATCCGGAAGCGCGGTGACGTAACGTCACTATCGCAACCATCGGTTGAGAATCACAGGCCCAGAGTGTAGTGGGGGCGGATAGTCTCCCCCACTCTGTCCCATGGCGGTTCGCGTATGTCCGGAGGCGTGTTCCTCTCCTTTCGTCGCGATGACGAAACCTCTGCCGCATGCGCGCTCCGCGCCCGTCTCGAAGCCATCTTCGGCCTCGACGTGGTCCGCGCCGAGATCGGCGGCGACCCCGACACGCCCCGCGCGCAGCGCCTCGCGGAGGAGATGCGCCGCAACGCCGTCCTCATCGCCGTCTTCGGCCCGAACTGGGCGGAGCGCCGCGCCCGCCTGATCGAATCCGGCGCCGAAGACTCGGTCGTCGAAGAGATCGAGGCGGCGCTCCGCGAGCGCGTCCTCGTGCTGCCGGTGCTGATCGGCGACGCCGCGCCGCCCCGCGCCGAAGACCTGCCCGAGGCGCTCCGGCCGCTGGCCGCCCGGCTCGCGCATTCCGTCTCCACGGCGCGGCTCGACGAGGACGCGGCGCGCCTCGCCCGCCTCGTGACCTCGCGGCGGGACGTGATCCCCCTCGCCGCGCGCCGCACGCAGCCGCGCCGCTTCGGCGTCCGCCGCGCCGCCGCGGTCGGCCTCACGGCGGCGACGCTCCTCGCCGGCGCCTCCCTCACCTATCTCGAAAGCGGCGCGCCCATTCTCCGCGCCGCGCTCAACGGCGCCGCGCGGGAGACCGCGCCCCTCCAGTTCGCCGGCCTCCCGGCCGAGCCCGGGATCATCCCGGCGGAGGGCTTCGGCGAGTGACGGCGCCTCAGCCGAGCAGGAGGCGCGGCAGGTAGAGAACGATGCCGGGGAAGGCGACGAGCCCGGCGATCGTCACCGCATCCGCCACGAAGAAGGGCGCGGCGCCCCGGAACACGTCCTGCGCCGAAAGCTCGGGCCGCACCCCCGCGACGACGAAGCAGTTGAGCCCGATCGGCGGGGTGATGAGGCAGAGCTCCGCCATCTTCACCACGAGGATGCCGAACCAGATCGCGCATTCCTCCGAGGTCATGCCGAAGGCCGAGGCCTCCCGCGTCACGTCCTCGCCGCCGTTGAGCGCGATCACCGCCGGAAAGACGACCGGCAGCGTCAGCAGCAGCATCCCGATCGCGTCCATGAACATGCCGAGCACGGCATAGGCGAGCAGGATCAGCACCAGCGTCAGCACCGGCGCGAAATGCAGCGTCGAGATGAAGCCGGCGAAGGCCCCCGGCAGGTCGGCGAAGCCGAGGAAGCGGACATAGATCAGGACGCCCCAGATGATCGTGAAGATCATCGCCGTCAGCTTCGCGCTCTCGATCAGCGCGTCCTTCAGCTGGCCCCAGCGCATCCCCTTCCAGAACGCCATCAGGAGCACCACGAAGGCGCCGAGCGCCCCCGCCTCGGTCGGCGTGCCCCAGCCGAAATAGATCGAGTAGACGATGATCGCGACGACGAAGAGGATCGGCGCCGCGCCCGGCAGGCTTTCGAAGCGCTGCTTCCAGGTGAAGCCGGTCACCGGCGGGCCGAGCTTCGGGTTGAGCCGGGCGAGGATGATGACGAGCCCGCCATAGAGCACCGCCGAATAGGCCCCCGGAATGAAGCCGGCGAGCAGGAGCTTGCCGACCGAGGTCTCGACGATGATGGCGTAGATCACCAGGATCGCCGAAGGCGGGATCAGCGAGGCGAGCGTGCCCGAGGCCGCCACCACGCCCGCCGCGAAGCGGTTGTCGTAGCCGAGCTTCTGCATCTCCGGGATCGCCACGCGGGCGAAGACCGCCGAAGTCGCCACCGAGGCGCCCGAGACGGCGGCGAAGCCCGCCGTGGCGAAGACCGTGGCGATGCCGAGCCCGCCCGGCATCCAGCCGAGCCAGCGCTTCGCCGCCTCGAAGAGCGCGCGCGTCAGCCCGGCGTAATAGGCGAGATAGCCGATCAGGATGAAGGTGGGGATGAGCGCGAGCGTGTAGCCGGTCGCCTTCGAATGGGGCACCGAGCCCGCCATCGAAACCGCCACGTCGAAGCCCTTCTCGAAGCCAATGCGCTGCGAGAAGATCCAGACGAGGCCGGCGAAGCCGATCATCGCCGCCGCGAACGCGACGCGGACGCCGATCAGCACCAGCACGACCAGAAGCCCGGTGAGAATGAGGCCGATCTCGTAGGCGTTCACCGCGCGCCCTCCCTCATGTCGTCCTCGGCCCCGGCGACGTGCTCGGCCTCGGCCGCCGCCTCCTCCGCCGCCGTCAGGATCATCGGCGCCCCGACCGGATGCTCCGGATTCTCGCGGAACGCCCGCGCATAGGCCCAGAGCTGAAGCATGAGCCGCACCGCCAGCAGGCCGAGCGCGACCGGCACCAGCAGTTTCGCCGGCCAGAGCGGCAGCGCGATGTCGATCGAGCTGTCGCGGCTCCAGAGCGGCGATCCGAAGTCGAAGGCGCGGAGGAAATGCCGCCACGCGCCGACGGTCAGCGCCAGCGTCAGCGCCAGCATCAGGAGCGTCGAGACGAACTCGGCGAGCCAGAGCGCCCGGCCCTTCAACTGGCCGACGAGGATGTCCATGCGGATGTGCCCGCCGAGCCGCTGCGTATAGGCGACGCCGAGAAAGGCGAAGACCGCCATCGCCTGCTCCACCCAGTCGATGAAGCCCGGGACCGGCATGTTCAGCAGCTTCCGCCCAAGGATCTGTGCGACCGAAAGCAGCATCAGCAGGAAGATCGTCGTCCCGGCCGCGAGGGCGAGCGCGGTCTCGACCCGGTGAAAGGCGCGGTCGGCGCGGGATAGATTCGACCCGTCCTCACGCACGGCGGATGCGCCGGCCATGGCTCCCCCCTCTGTCGGATCGCTGCGGCGGAGGCGGGCCCCGGCGCAGCGCCGGAGCCCGCTCGGCCGTTCGCGGGGCTCAGTTGGTCTTCTTCGCCCGATAGGCCGCGAGCGCCTCGTCGACGGCGGAGAGCAGTTCCTCCGCGGGCACGCCCTGCGCCTTCATCTTCTCGACCCAGGCGGCCTTCACCGGCCCGCCGGCCGCCTCGCGGAACGCGGCCAGCTCCTCATCGGCGATGTTGACCTTCTTCACGTTCTTCTCGGCGAGGATCTTGTTCCACTGGGCGATCACCTTCTCGTCGTAGTTCTTGATGTAGTAGGCGATCGCTTCGGGAACGGACTCGTCCAGCGCCTTGCGGTGCTCGGGCGGCAGGCCCTCATAGGCGTCGGTGTTGACGACGATCGGGCAGTTCACCGTGCCGGGGTTGAGGTTCTCGGTCCACCAGGTCGCGAGATCGATGGTCCGGAACGAGAGATGCGCGTGCTGCGCGAAGGCGACGGTGTCGAGCACGCCCGATTCCATCGCCGTGTAGGCCTCGGAAGATGTGACCGAGGTCGGCACCGCGCCGACCGCGGTGAAGGCGGCGCCGAGCCCGCCCGTGGCGCGCACCCGCATCCCCTCGAAGGCCTTCAGCGTCTCGCGCGGCTCGCCGGTGCCGACGAGGTTGTACTGCGGCATCGGCGAGGGCATCAGCAGCGTCGCGTTCCAGCGCGCCAGATCCTTCTGCACCGCCGGCAGCGCATAGATCGCGTTGGATACCGCAACTTCCTCGTTGAGGTCCTTCACGCCGAGGAAGGGCAGCTCCAGCACCGTCAGCGTCGGGTTCTTGTCCTCGTGGTAGCCGGCGCAGATCTGCGCCATCTCGAAGGCCCCGATCTGGATGCCGTCGAGGTTCTCCTTCTCGTTGGAAAGGCCGCCATAGGAGATGTTCATCGTGAAGTCGCCGTTGGTCTTCTCCTTCACCAGCTCGGCGATCTTCTCGAGATGCTCGGTGAAGGCCCGGCGCTTGCCCCAGGTGGAGACGTTCCACTCGGTGGCGGCCGCCTCGCCGGCGAAGGCGAAGGCGGCGAGCGCGAGGACGGAGGTCTTGAGCGCGGCGTGTTTCATATTCGGACTCCCTGTTTTGTGGTCGGCGTCGGGCGCCGTTGACGGGAAAGAATATGCGGTTTCGCACGCTGCACAATGCGAGATCGCCGGAAACGGCCCCAACCGCTTGATCGCGCGCCGGCTTGCCCGCACCATCCGGCGACGCCGCCGCCTTCCCCGCCCTGTCGAGGAGCAAGCGCCATGTTCGACGGCACGCATGTCTTCTCCGCCGAGGGCGAGGACGAGGCGCGGGCCTTCCTCGCCGCCAAGAACCTCTCGCTCCGGGTCGCGGGGCGCGGCCGCACGACCGGCGCCGCCTTCGCGGAGTTCAAGACCAGCTACGCGCCGGGCGTCTACCTCGCGCGCATCGGCTACGGCGCCGAGATCGAGATCGGCGCGCCAGCGGAGCGGGCCGATTACGGTTTCTCCGCGCCGCTCTCCGGCCGGATGGCGGCGACGGTCGGGCCCGATTTCGTCGCCTGCACCGAGAGGCGCACGGTGCTAGGCTCCCCCGGCGCGCCGCAGACCATCTGGGTCGGCTGCGGCGCGCGCCGGCTCGCCGTCTCGCTCGGGCGGGACGTGGTGCGAAGCCGCCTCGCCGCGCTGACCGGCGCGCCGGTCGCGGGCGAGATCGTCTTCGACGGCGCGCTCGATCTCGAAACCGGGGCGGGGCGGATCGCGCTCGACGCGATGCGGCTCGTCGCGGCGCAGCTCGATGCCGGGCTCGAGGTCTTCGCCGACCCGCTCCGCGCCGCCAATTTCGAGGATGTCGTGCTCACCACGCTCCTCCTCTATCAGCCGCATTCGCACATGGCCGCGCTCAGCCGCGCCCCCTGCCCCTCCTCGCGCGACGTGAAGCGGGCGGTGGACTTCATCGAGGCCAATCTCGACGCGCCTCTGCGCCTTGAGGAAATCGTCGCCGCCGCCGGCGTCTCCGGCCGGGCGCTCAGCGAGCATTTCCGCCGGACCTTCGGCCTTTCGCCGATGGCCTATCTCCGCCGCGCCCGGCTCGGCGCCGTGCGGGAGGCGCTGTCGGCGGGCGACGCCGCCTCCGTCACCGACGCGGCGATGCGCTACGGCTTCCTCCACATGGGCCGCTTCTCCGCCGCCTATCGCGACGCCTGGGGCGAGAGCCCGTCGGCGACGCTGCTCCGCGCCCGCCGGCGTGACGGAACGCACATCGACCCCGCAAGATGAGCGAATTCGGCCGGCGAGCGGACAGCGCCCGCCGGAACCGGATAGCCGCCCCGCCGGGCGCCGGCGAGACTCCCCGAACGTTCATTCTTGTTCGTTCGGAGTTTCCATGCGACGCCCCCTCATCGCACTCGCGTTCCTGCTCACCGCCGGCCCTGCGAACGCCCTGACGCTCACATCCGGCGTCCGGAGCATCTTCGCCGAGTTCCAGGACGCCTCCGGCGCCGTCGTCGCCGCCGCCTCGGACAGCGAGACCGTCCGCGACGACGCGCCCTATACGCGCACGCTCTCGGCCTTCATCGGCGGCGGCGTCTTCGAGGCGAGCGTCGGCATGTCGACGAGCGGCTTCTTCGGCATCGAGGCCGAGAGCTTCCGCGCCGGCCGCCTGACCACGCGCGTCACCACGCTGGAGACCTATCTCAACGACACTGCCTTCCCGATCGAGCTTTCAGCCAGCTTCGTGGTGGTGGACGGGCAGCTTCACATCGTCTCGGCGACCGGCGGCGCGCTCGTGCTCGACGTCGCGACCGGCGAGTTCCCGTTCGGCGATTTCACCGCCCAGGCGCGGCTCGACAGCGTCGACTTCGCCGCGACCTATTCGGAAAGCGGGGACCCGTTGAACGGCGCCCAGGTCGCGCCCGGAAGCCCGGCGTTCCTGCCGTTCCAGCGCCAGGTGCTCGATCTTGGCCGGCTGGAGCCGGGCGAGAGCTTCGATTTCTTCTACAGCCTCAGCATCGTCGCCGATTCCGACCTTCTGGAATTCGCCCGTTGGGTCTTCGTCGACCCGAGCGCGACCGCCGGCCAGGCCTCGCCCTTCCTCATCACCTCCGCGCCGGCCGGCCCCGCGGCCGTGCCGGCGCCGGCCGCGCTGCCGCTCCTCCTCTCGGCGCTCGCCGGTCTCGCCGCCCTCGGCCGCGCCCGCGCGCGTCGCCGCGCGGCAGGGTGATCCCGATGAAGCGCACCCTCCTCGCTCTCGCCCTCTCCGCGCTCGCGGCCGCCGACGCCGACGCCGCGACGGTCACCGCCCGAACGCAGCTCGACGGCGGCGGCGTACAGGTCGTGTCGGATTCCGTCAGCGCGACCTCGGCGCGCCTCGGCATACCGGGCTTCGACGATCTCGGCATCGACGAGGCCTTCGCGAGCGCTGACCTCGTCACCGGCGAGCTTCGGTTCCGCGCCCGAGACGGCGTTCAGACCGGCAGCGGCCCCGGAAGCTCTGGCGCCTTCGCCGCCGCAAGCCTGCAGGAGACGTTGAGCTTCAGGCTGCGCCCCGGAACGTCGCCGGTCATCCTGCCCATCGAAGTCGGCTTCACCTCCGTCGCGCAGCTCTTCGAAGACACGTTTCCGCTGTTCAACCAGCCTCCGAGCGCCGGCATCGGCGGCTTCTCCCAGCTCGGCTCCATCGCCCGTCTGTCGATCCTCGAGCAGCGGCCGATCCCCAATGCGGACCCGATCACGCTCCGCTCCTTCGGCGCCCTCGAGCAGACGGTGAGCGGCCTCGTTCTCGGCCGGGCGTCGGGCCCCGATCCGGAGCTGCGCAACGTCGCGGTGAACGAACGCGGCTTCGGCTTCATCAACGACACGTTCCCGAGCCAGCCTTCGGAGGTCGTCGACATCCGGACGGAGATCACCGCCTCCGCGCCGACGGTCTTCGAAGGGACGATCTTCATCGACATCCTTCTCACCTCGGCGATCACCTTCGACATCCTTTTCGAATCGTCGGGCACGGCGAATGGCGGGTTCGGCACCTATACCGGCGTCTCCAGCCTCAACACCGCGGTGATCTCGATCGACCTGCCGGAGGGCGTGATCTTCGAGTCGGGCTCCGGGCTTTTCCTCTCCGGGGCCGGCGGCGGCGGGCCGGCCGTCGTCCCGGCGCCGCCCGGTCTCCCGCTTCTCCTCGGCGGCCTCGCCGCCTTCGCCGCGCTCCGGGCCCGGCGACGGGGCTGAGCGCGGCGCTCAGCGCTCCGGCCGGCCCGTCACCGCGAGCCGGAGCGCGAGGCCGAGGAAGACGGCGCCCGCCGCGCCGTCGAGCCAGCGCGCGAAGGCGCCCCGCGCCAGCCGTTCCGCCAGCCCGCCCGCCGCGGCGCCGACGACGGCGAGCCAGAGCGAGCCGATGCCGATATGGATCGCCGCCAGCGCCAGGATCTGGAGCCAGACCCGCCCGAGCGCAGGGTCGACGAATTGCGGCAGGAGCGCGAGGTAGAAGACGATGACCTTCGGGTTCAGAAGGTTGGTGGCGAGCCCGCGCCGGAACGCCGCCCCCGGCCCCGCCGCCGCCCGCGCCGCGGAGGCCGCCGCGCCGCCCCGGAGCGCCGCGCGCAGCGCCTTCACGCCGAGGAACATCAGATAGGCCGCCCCGGCGTAGCGGAGCGCATCGAAGGCGAAGGGCGAGGCGGCGACCAGCGCCGAGACGCCGAGCGCCGCCGAGGCCGCGTGGAGCGACGAGCCGGCCGAGATGCCCGCCGCCGCCGCCATCCCGGCCCGCGCCCCGCTCCGCATCCCCGAAGCGGCGACGAAGAGCGTGTCCGGCCCCGGCGAGAAGGCCACCGCGGCGGCCACGGCGAGATAGGCGAGCGCGAGATCGGGCTGGAGAATCATGGCGCGATCCGGCGCTTCGCC
>CALFYQ010000166.1 GCA_937952085.1 uncultured Paracoccaceae bacterium
CCTCGCGGGCGTCGTCGACGGTGTAGCGGTCCTTCGGGCCGAACCAGTACATCGAGGTGAGCGGCGCGAAGCCAAGCTCCACCACGTCCACGCGCGGCCAGAGCGAGGCGGTCACGTCCATCGCCGTCTCGGCGCCCGGCCGGATGCGGAATTCGTAGGCGCCGGCGACGGAGGGTCCGTCGAGCAGCGCCCAGACCATGATCTCCGCCGCGCCCGGATCGGGCCGGCGCAGCCAAAAATCGGTGAAGACCGGGAACTCCTCGCCCTCCGGCGCGGCGGTGCGGATCGCCAACCCGCGCGCGGCGAGGCCGAAGATCTGCTCCCGCCCGACGGCGCGGAAATAGCTGGCGCCGCGGAAGACCGCGACCTCGTCCATCGTCTCCGGCCGGTTGACCGCGGCGCGGAGGCGAAAACCGGTCCATTGCCCCTGCGCGTCGGACGCCGCAGCGCCTGCCGGCAGGTCGAACAGGGCCGGGTCGAACTCGAAGACCGTCGGATCGAACGGGATTTCGCGCGCGACGCCGTCGACGACCTCCGAGAGCGTCACCGCATCGGCGTAGATCCAGCCCG
Source organism: uncultured Paracoccaceae bacterium (assembly GCA_937952085.1). GTDB lineage: Bacteria > Pseudomonadota > Alphaproteobacteria > Rhodobacterales > Rhodobacteraceae > Pikeienuella. Next base: position 571 of record CALFYQ010000166.1, read on the forward strand.
GCGGCGTCGGCTCCAGTTCGAAGCCGCGGCCCTGACCGGCCCAGAGCCTTTGCTCCGGCCTGACACGGATGGTGCGGTAGCGCTCGTAATCGAGGTCCGCGAAGACGCCCTCGCGCGATTGCCGACGCGGGCGATAGGCGTCCGCCGCGCGGGCCTTGGCGAGCGCGACGACGGACTCGAAGCCGAACGGCTCCTCCGCCCGGCCGAGGCCCGGCGCAAGCGCCAGCGCGCCGGCTCCCAACAGCAACCGCCGCCGGTCGAGGGCAAGCGGCGACGCGCCCGCGCTTCGGCCCTGATCGGGCGACGAGGGCGCAGACGGAACAGGACGGGGCGATGGGAGCCTATGGCTCACGTGTTCTCCGACCAGGCGCAAAACGCCTCAGCTACACAGGTGTTGCAGGACGATCTTATTTGCGCGCTGCGGCGCGGGATGCAAGCGCGTCGACGACGCGGTTGCGAAAGGCCCGGGCGCCTCGCCTCCGGCTTGCGGGCCTTCCCCCTCACGCCGCCTCCGCAGCGCCCGCGCCGTCGCGGATCGCGGCGCGGAGCCGGTCGGCGAAACCTCGCGCGGCGCGGCTCATCTCGCGGCTCTCATGGGCGATCATGGCGAATTCGAAGTCGATCCGCGGCGCGAAGGGCCGCCAGGCCACGCCGTCGGGCAAGGCCATGCGCCCGTTGAGCGAATCGATCAGCGCGACGCCCGCCCCGGCGGCGACGAGGTTCCGCATGATCGCGAAATACGAGCCCGAGACGAGCCGGCGGAGCCGCGCGCCGGCGCCGGTCGCCAGCCGGTCGAGCGCCCGGTCGATCGTATGGTCTCCGGTGATGGCGATGACGGTGAGTCCGTCGAGATCCGCCGGGCCGACGACCCTCAGCGCCGCGAGCGGATGGCCCTCCGGGAAGATGCAGACGCAGGGCAGCGGGAAGATCTCGGCATGGACGCCGGAGACCGCCACCGGCGCGTCGACGAGGCCGATATCCGCCTGCCCGCCGGCCACCCAGGAGGCGATCTTGAGCGAGCTGCGGATGCGAAGATCGACGGTCACGTCGGGATGGTCCCGCTGAAAATCGGCGATGAGGCGCGGCAGGAGGTTGAAGGCCGCGACGCCGTTGCTGGCGATCACGACGCCGCCGGTCTTGCCGCCCCGAAGCTCCCGCGCCCGCCGCTCGATGCGCGAGATCGCGAGAAGGCCGAGCTCCGCCTCGGCGTAGAGCGTCTGCGCCTCGCTGGTCGGCGCGAAATAGCCCCGCGTGCGGTGAAAAAGGCGGAAGCCAAGCTCGGCTTCGAGAGTCGAGAGCGCGATGCTGACGGCGGGCTGCGACAGGCCGAGCTGCTCCGCCGCGCGGGAGATCGAACCCGCCTCGATCAGCGCGACGAGAACTTCGAGATGGCGGCGTTTCAGGTTCATGCGCGGCTCCTTCGCCGCATAAGAAACACGAAACGACTCATAACCGTATTTAAATTGACTAAATCCTGCGCCGTGCCGAACCTCCCGCCTCGGAAACCGCCTGCGGCTGGGAGCGAAAATGGCGGATGGATCGAGCTTTCCGGATCGCGGGCCCGGGCTCCCGCTCTGGCTGGACGGGCTCGCCCCCGTCGCGGGGCTGGCCGCCGCGCCGCCGGCGAAGGCCGATCTCGTCGTCATCGGCGCGGGCTACACCGGCCTCAACGCCGCGCTCGAAGTCGCCCGCGGCGGCCGCAGCGTGGTGGCGCTCGACGCGGCGGAGTTCGGCCGCGGCTGCAGCGGCCGCAATGGCGGCCAGATCAGCACCAGCGTGAAGCCGGGCCTTGGCAAGCTGGCCGAGAAGTTCGGGCCGGAACGCGCCCGCGCGATCCGCGGCGAGGGCAGGGCGGCGCTCGACTGGATCGAAGATTTCCTCGCGCGGGAAGGGATCGACTGCGATTTCGTCCGCGCCGGCCGGTTCCACGCCGCCCACACGCCCGCCGCCTACGAGACGCTGGCGCGCGAGGCCGCCGAGGCGGAGAAGGCCGAAGGCATCCCCTTCGAAGCGGTGCCGCGCGCCGAACAGCGGCGCGAACTCGGAACCGACTATTACCACGGCGGCGTCGTCTATCCGCGCCACGCCTCGCTCCACCCGGCGAAATACCTTCGCGGGCTGACGGAGCGCGCGGCGGCGGCCGGCGTCTCCATCGTCCATCGCTGCGCCGCGCTCGGCGTCGAGCGCACCGCTGACGGCTTCCGCGTTCGGACCGAGAAAGGCGTTATCGCGGCGCGGGACGTGGCGATCGCCACCAACGGCTACACGACCGCGCTGACGCCGTGGCTCCGCCGCCGCGTCATCCCGATCGGCAGCTACATCATCGCGACGGAGGAGCTGCCGCCGGACCTGATGGAGCGGCTCTTCCCGGTCCCCGACCGGATCGTCAGCGACACGCGGAAGGTCGTCTATTACTACCGCGCCTCGCCGGATCGGCGGCGCGTCGTCTTCGGCGGCCGGGTCTCGGCGGCGGAGACCGACCCGGGGATCAGCGGTCCGAAGCTCCGCGCGGAGATGGTGCGCCTCTTCCCCGAGCTCGCCACGGCCGCGATCAGCCATTCCTGGCTCGGCACCGTGGCCTACAGTTTCGACGAGATGGCCCATGCCGGCGTCCATGACGGGATGCATTACGCCATGAGCTATTGCGGCTCCGGCGTCTCGATGGCGAGCTGGCTCGGCATGCGGATGGGGCAGAAGATCCTCGGCCGCGCCGAGGGCCGCACCGCCTTCGACAACCTGCCCTTCCCGACGCGGCCGTTCTACACCGGTCGGCCATGGTTCCTGCCGGCGGCCGTCGCCTTCTACCGCTGGCGCGACCGCTTCGAGCACGACCGCGCTGCCGGCGCCGCCTGAGGCGCCCGCGCGAACGCGAACGCGGACGGGGCGCGGGCTCGCCGCCGCCCCCGCCCCGAGAGAACCGGCGAGGCGACGAAAAGCCGGCCCGGCGAAGGGCCGCCAACAGAGGAGAGACGGCATGAAAGCCAGGGGATTCGCGATTTCGGCGGCGCTCGCCCTGATCGCCGGCGCGGCGCTCGCGGCGGAGAAGGAGGTGACCATCGCCTCCTGGGGCGGCTCCTATCAGGAGGCGCAGAGCAAGGCGCTGTTCCAGCCCGCCTCGGCGGCGACCGGCGTGAAGGTCAAGGAAGAGACCTATGGCGGCATGTCCGACGTGCGCCTCCAGGTGCAGACTGGCGCGGTGACGCTCGACATCGTCGCCAGCGGTTCGGGCTCGGCCGCCCGCGCCGGCGCCGAGGGGCTGCTGGAGGAGCTCGACTATTCGGTGATCGACGTCTCCACCTTCTACCCGACCGTCTATTCGAAATACTGCGTCGGCGGAGACGTCTTCTCCACCGTCTACGCCTGGAACACCGCCACCTATGGCGAGAACGGCCCGAAGAGCTGGGCCGATTTCTGGGACGTGGAGAAGTTCCCCGGCAAGCGCGCCTATCGCGGCAACAACGTCGCCGGCGCGCTGGAGCCGGCGCTGATGGCCGACGGCGTGCCGCCGGAGAAGGTCTACGAGGTGCTCTCCACCGAGCAGGGGATCGACCGCGCCATCGACAAGATCCGCGAGCTGAAGCCGCACATCTCCGTCTTCTGGACTTCGGGCGCGCAGCACGCGTAGCTGATGAAGGACGGCGAGGTGGACATGACCACCGGCTGGAACGGCCGCTTCGACAATGCGAAGAAGGACGGTGCCAAGGTCGCCTATGACTTCAACCAGGCGCTGCTCGACTACGACTGCTTCGCGATCCCGAAGGGCGCGCCGAACAAGGACGTGGCGATGGCCTTCATCGCCGAGATCTCGAAGTCGGAATACCAGGCCAACCTGCCCGACTACATCACCTACGGGCCGACCAACAAAGCCGCCTACGATCTCGGCAAGATCGGCGAAGAGGCGGCGAAGGGCCTGCCCTCCTACCCGGCGAATGCGGCGATGCAGCTTCCGATCAGCCTCGAATGGTACGCGAAGTGGGAGGCCATCGCGAACGAGAAGTACCAGGAGCTTCTGACGGAGTGAGGCCGGTGCGCTCCGGATCGGGCCGCCGCGGCGCGGCCCGGTCGATCCGCAGGGCCGGGGCGATCCGATGACCGGGTCGCCCAAGCCCGCCCTGCCGATCGGCATCCGCCACGTCGCAAAGGCCTATGGCAAGGTCCGCGCGCTCGACGACGTCTCGCTCGACGTCAGGAGCGGCGAGTTCCTGACGCTGCTCGGCCCGTCCGGCTCCGGCAAGACCACGCTCCTGATGGTGCTGGCGGGCTTCACCCGGCCCGATGGCGGCAGCCTGACCTTCGGCGAGGCCGAGATGATCCGCACCCCGCCCCACCGGCGGGACGTGGGCATGGTGTTCCAGAACTACGCGCTCTTTCCGCACATGAGCGTGGCGGAGAATGTGGGCTATCCGCTCAGACTCCGGCGGGTCGGCAAGGCGGAGGCGGCGGAGCGGATCGCCCGCGCGCTCGACCTCGTTCAGCTCGGCGGCTTCGGCGAGCGGCGGATCGACCAGCTTTCGGGCGGGCAGAAGCAACGTGTCGCGCTCGCCCGCGCCATCGTCTTCGAGCCGCGCATCCTGCTGATGGACGAGCCGCTCTCGGCGCTCGACAAGAAGCTCCGCGAGCGGATGCAGATCGAGATCCGCCGGCTCCACGAGATGCTGGGGATGACCACGGTCTACGTCACCCATGACCAGCGCGAGGCGCTGACCATGTCGGACCAGATCGCCGTCATCAATCACGGAAGGCTGATGCAGCTCGACACGCCCGAGCGGATCTACGAGCGCCCCGCCAACCGCTTCGTGGCGGATTTCATCGGCGAGTCGAGCTTTCTCGCGGTGGAGCGGGCGGGCGACGGGGTCACGCTCCGCGGCGCGCCGCTGAAGATCGACAGCGCGGCGCCGGCGGCGAAGGACCTCCTCCTCATGCTCCGCCCCGAACGGGTGCGGATCGCCCCGCCGGAGGGCGACGCGGCGATGAACCGCTTCGCCGGCGTGGTGCGGGACATCGTCTATCAGGGCGACAGCTATCTCCTTTACGCCGACCTGCCGGGCGGCGAGGAGGTGGCGGTGCGCGGCGTCCTGCGGCGGGAGACGTTCTCCGCCCTGCCGAAGGCCGGCGAGCCGGTGACGCTCGGCGTCTCCGCCGCCGACGCCGTTCTCGTGGCGCGGGACGAGGGCTGAGATGGCGGCGAACGCGGAGGGTCTCCGGCGGGACGCGCGGCTCGAACAGCTCCGGCTCTTCGGCCTCTGCTCGCCCGCGCTCCTTCTCGTCCTCGTGATTCTGGTGATCCCGGTCGGCTGGCTCTTCTGGCTCTCCTTCGTCGGAGCGGACGGGACCTTCTCGCTCGAGAACTACGAGCGGATGATCGCCAGCAAGTCCTATTCCCGGATTTTCGTCACCACGATCGAGGTGAGCCTGCTGACCACCGGGCTCTGCATCATGATCGGCTATCCGCTGGCCTATTTCCTTTCGCAGCTACCGCCGCGCGTGGCCAATCTCTGCATGATCACGGTGCTCCTGCCGTTCTGGACCTCGCTCTTGGTGCGGACCTACGCCTGGCTCGTGCTCTTGCAGCGGCAGGGACTCCTCAATGACTGGGGAATATCGCTCGGCCTCTGGGAAGAGCCGGTGGCGCTCGTCCACAACATGACCGGCACTTTGATCGGCATGGTCCACATCATGCTCCCCTTCCTCGTCCTGCCAGTCTACGGCTCGATGAAGGCGATCGACCGGGATTACATGAAGGCCGCCGCGAATCTCGGCGCGCATCCAGTGCGGGCGTTCTGGACCGTCTTCGCGCCGCTCTCATTGCCGGGCCTCATGGCCGGGGCGCTGATCGTCTTCGTCCTTTGCCTCGGCTTCTTCGTGACGCCCGCGGTGCTCGGCGGCGGCAAGGTCATCATGGTCTCGATGCGTATCGCGACGAACATCGAGATGTTCGTGAACTGGGGCGCCGCGAGCGCGCTCGGCGTGGTGCTCCTCGTCCTGACGCTGGCGATCCTCTGGGCCGCCTCGCGCTTTCTCGGGCTCGACCGGATCGCGGGCGCGGCGTGATGAGCTGGCTCTCCGCCCCCGCCTCGGAGACGCAGGTCACCCACGGCCAGCGGCTCTGGCTCTACATCCTCTCCGGCGTCATCATGCTCCTCTTGGTGGCGCCGACGCTGATCGTCATCCCGATGTCCTTCTCGGACTCGCAATATCTCGAATTCCCGCCGGAGATCTGGTCCACCCGTTGGTATCAACATTACTTCGGCTCGCCGGAATGGATGGCGGCGACCTTCACCTCGCTGAAGGCCGCTTTCCTCACCATGCTGGTGGCGACGCCGCTCGGCGTGCTGGCGGCCTACGGGCTCCATGTCTCGCGCTTTCCCTTCGCACGGGCTGTGTTCGTCCTGATGATCACGCCGATGATGGCGCCGGTGATCCTCGTCGCGGTCGGCGCCTTCTACGTCTACGCCAAGGCGGGACTCCTCTACACGATGGCGAGCCTCGTCATGTCCCATTCGGTGCTGGCGCTGCCGCTCGTCGTCATCGTCACCGGCTCGGCGCTAAAAAGCTTCGACATGAACCTCGAAATGGCGGCGCGGAGCCTCGGCGCGCCGCGCTGGAAGGCGTTCCTGACGGTAACGCTGCCGCAGATCCGTTTCGCGGTGATCACCGGCGCGCTCCTTTCCTTTCTCACCTCTTTTGACGAGGTGGTGGTCGCCATGTTCATTTCCGGCGGCGACAACGCCACGCTCACCCGTAACATGTTCAACGCGCTCCGCGACCAGATCGACCCGACCATCGCCTCGATCTCCACGGTCATGATCGTCCTCACCTCGCTGCTGATGGCCGTGGCGCAGGTTTTCGGCGCGGCCCGGGGAGGGCCGAAGGGCGACAGATGACCTCGTTCGATTTCGTGGTGGTCGGCGCGGGCTCCGCCGGCTGCGTCCTGGCGAACCGGCTGAGCGAAAGCGGCCGGCATTCGGTCTTGGTGCTGGAGGCCGGCGGCTCCGATCTGACGCCCTGGGTGCAGATGCCGATCGGCTACGGCAAGGCCTATTACGACGGCCGCATCAACTGGAAATATGAGACGGAGCCGGTCCCCGGCCTCGGCGGCAAGACGAGCTACTGGCCGCGCGGCAAGGTGATGGGCGGCTCCTCCTCGATCAACGCGATGGTCTATGTCCGCGGCCACCCGCGGGATTTCGACGATTGGGCGGCTGCGGGCGCGACCGGCTGGGGCTGGAAGGACGTGGCGCCGGTCTTCCGCCGGATGGAGGCCTGGTCCGGCGGCGCGGACGAATGGCGCGGCGGCGACGGGCCGCTTTTCGTCGAGGACATCGCCGACCAAGTCCACCCGCTCTGCTCGACCTATCTCGAAGGCGCGCGGCAGGCCGGGCTGACCGTGACGGAGGACTATAACGGCGCCGAGATGGAGGGCGCGGCGATCTACCAGATCACCGTGAAGGGCGGCCGCCGCGCCTCCGCCGCGCGTTGCTACCTACGCCCCGCGCTGAAGCGGAAGAACCTGGTGCTGAGGCTCCGCGCGCACGTGACCGGGCTTGAGATCGAGGGCGGCCGCGTCACCGGGCTCCGCTATCGCTGGCGCGGCGAGGACCGGCGGGTGGCGGCGCGGCGGGAGGTGATCCTCTCCGCCGGCGCGGTGAATTCCCCGCAGCTTCTCCAGCTTTCGGGGATCGGCGCGCCGGAGGCGTTGAAGGCGCTCGGCGTCGCGCCGCGCCACGCGCTGCCGGCGGTCGGGCGGCACCTTCAGGACCATGTCGGCGTCGATTTCCACTTCGTCAGCCGCAAGCCGACGCTGAACCAGGTGCTCCGCCCCTGGACCGGGCGGATGATGGTCGGGCTTCAATACCTCCTCACCCGGCGCGGCCCGCTCGCCCTCAGCATCAACCAGGCGGGCGGTTTCGTGCGGATCACGCAGGCGGCGAAGGCGCCGGAGATCCAGCTCTACTTCTCCCCGGTGAGCTACACTCGCGCGCCGAAGGGCGTGCGGCCGATGATGAGCCCGGACCCGTTTCCGGGCTTCCTGCTCGGCTTCAATTCCTGCCGCCCGACGAGCCGCGGAGAGGTGACGATCCGCTCCGCGGACCCGTTCGCGCCGCCTTCTATCCGGCCCGAATACTTCTCCACCGCGGAAGATCGCGCCGAAGCCGTCGCCGCCATGCGCTTCATGCGCCGCCTCGCCGCCACGCCGGCGATCTCCGCCATCGCCGAGCGGGAGATCTCGCCGGGGCCGGACGTGGACGATGACGAAGCCTTCGCCGCCTATATCGAGCGCGCGGCCTGGTCGGTCTTCCACCCCTCATGCACCTGCCGGATCGGGCGGAGCGCGGCGGATTCGGTGGTCGATCCGCGGCTCCGGGTCCACGGGCTCGGCGGGCTCCGGGTGGTGGACGCTTCGGTCTTTCCGAACGTCACCTCGGGCAACATCAACGCCCCGGTCATCATGGTCGCGGAACGCGCCGCCGACCTCATCCTGGAGGACGCCGCATGAAGCTCCGCTCGATCGAGACCTTCTGCGACCGCCATGTCGGCTTCGTCCGGGTGACGGACGAGGCGGGCGCGCAGGGCTGGGGCCAGGTCTCCACCTACAATTCCGACATCACCTCCGACGTGCTCCACCGGCAGGTCGCGCCCTATGCGCTCGGCGTCGACGTGACCGACCTCGACGACCTTCTCGACCTCATCGGCGAGCGGGAGCACAAATTTCCCGGCTCCTATCTCCGCCGCGCGATGTGCGGGCTCGACACCGCGATCTGGGACCTGCGCGGCAAGCTGGCGGGAAAGCCGGTGGCGACGCTCCTCGGCGGCTCGCCCGGAAGGATCCGCGCCTACGCCTCCTCGATGAAGCGGGACATCACGCCGGCGGACGAGGCGGAGCGGATGAAGCGGCTCGCCGGCGAATATGGCTTCACCGCCTTCAAGGTGCGCGCCGGCGCCGAGGTGGGCCGCGGCAAGGACGAATGGCCGGGCCGCACGGAGGAGATCATCCCGACCATGCGCCGCGCGCTCGGCCCCGAGGCCGACCTCCTGATCGACGCCAATTCCTGCTACGCGCCGCCCCGCGCCATCGAGGTCGGCCGGATGCTCGAAGCCGAGGGCTACTGCCACTACGAGGAGCCCTGCCCCTATTGGGAGCTTGAGCAAACGAAGAAAGTCGCCGACGCGCTCGACATCGACGTGACCGGCGGCGAGCAGGATTGCGACCTGACGATCTGGCGGCGGATGATCGAAATGCGCGCCGTGGACATCGTGCAACCGGATGTCTGCTATCTCGGCGGCATGTGCCGCACGCTCCGCGTCGCGAAGATGGCGGAAGCGGCGGGCCTGCCGGTGACCCCGCACGCCGCCAACCTCTCGATGGTGACGATCTTCACCATGCACCTCCTCCGGGCGATCCCGAACGGCGGCAAGTATCTCGAATTCTCCATCGAGGGGGCGGACTATTACCCGTGGCAGGAGGGGCTCTTCGTTGCCTCCCCCTACGCCATCGAGGACGGCCACGCGACGGTGACCGACGCGCCGGGCTGGGGCGTGGAGCCTCACCCCGAGTGGCTCGCCCGCTCCCGCTACGCGATCTCCCGCGCGACGGACTGACGAAGGCGGCCGGGCCGGCCGGGCCGTTGCGACCCGCGCCCGTTTACTGTACCGTCTGGACGGTATAGTACACGGAACCGACGATGGCCCCGCCAAAGCAGGACACCGCCCGCGAAAAGATCATCGAAGCCGCCGGCGCGGTCGCGGTGCGGGACGGCGCGCGCCACCTGACGCTTGACGCCGCAGCGCGGGAGGCCGGGGTCTCGAAGGGCGGCGTCCTCTACCATTTCCCGAACAAGCGGGCGCTTCTCGACGCGATGCTCCTCCGCTTCCAGGAGGGGGTCGAGGCGGATGTCGCGAAGCAGCGCCGCGCCCTCGCGGGCCGGCCGAACCGGACACTCCGCGCGATCAACGCCGCGCTCCGCGACCGGCTCGGCCCGGCCGGCGACGTGCGGATCTGCCTGATCGCCGGCGCCATAGAGGAGCCCGGCCTCCTCGCCCCCGTCCGCCGGATGTTCGACGCGCACCAGGCGGCGATCCGCTCCGAAACCAGCGACCCGGCTGGCGCGATGGCGATCTGGGCGGCGATCGAAGGATTGCAATACATGTCTCTCTTCGACATCTGCCCGGGGCTTCGGCGCGACAGCGCGGCGATCGCCGACCGGATCGACGCGATGATCGACCGTCTCCCGGCGGCGGAGGACACGGCATGAGAACCCGTGGCGCCCCCCTGCTCGCGGCCCTTCTCGCCGCGCCGCTCGCCGCCTTCGCCGCGCCGCCGCTCGCGGTCGAGATCGTCACGGTCGAGCTGACGCCGGAGACGCGGACCATGTCGCTGACCGGCGAACTGGTGGCGCGGAATGCTGTGGACGTCGCCTTCCCGATGGGCGGGCGGCTCGCCGAGGTGCTGGTCGAGGCCGGCGACAAGGTGGCGGCCGGCGCGGTGCTGGCCCGGCTCGACGCCGTGCAGCAGAACCAGGCGCGTCTCGCCGCCGAGGCGGCGCGCGCCAGCGCCGAGGCCGCGCACCGGCAGGCGCGGGAGGATTTCTCCCGGCAGGAGCGGCTTCTCGAACGCGGCGCGACCACGCGCATCGCCCGCGACGCGGCGGAGGACGCGCTCCACATCGCCGCGGGCGGCCTCGTCCAGGCGGAAGCGAGCCTCGCCATCGCCCGGAAAGCGGTGGCGGACACTGTACTGAAGGCGCCCGAGGCCGCCACGGTGATCGACCGGAACGGCGAGCCAGGCGAGGTGGTGGGCGCGGCGCAACCGGTCTTCGAGCTTGCGCTCGGCGACGCGCTCGACGCCGTCTTCGACGTGCCGGAGGCCCGCCTCATCGCCGGCGGCCCACCCCCGACGGTGCGGCTGAAGCTTGTCGATGCGGCCGACCCCGGCTTCTCCGGCCAGGTGCGGGAGGTCTCGCCGCTGGTCGACGCGGCGCTCGGCACGGTGCGGGTGAAGGTCGGCGTCAACGGCGCGCCGAAGGAAGCCGGTTTCGGCCGCGCCGTGATCGGAACGATCGATGTCGGCGGCCCGCCGGGCGTCGCGCTGCCGCGCGAGGCCATCGCCTCGAACCGCGAAGGCCTCGCGGTCTGGGTGGTCGACCCCGAAACCATGTCGGTCTCGATGAAGCCCGTCGCGGTGAAGCGCTACGAGAGCGGACGGGTAATCCTGGCCGGCGGGCTGACGCCCGGCATGAAGGTTGTGGCGAAGGGCGCGAGCCTCCTCTTTCCGGGCCGCGTCGTTCGCGCGGCGGAGGCGGGCGAATGAGGCCCGCGGCGCTCTTCCTCATCCTCCTCGCCATGCCGGCGCAGGCCGAGACGGCGGCGCCCGCGGCCGAGGGGCCGCCCCGCCCCGTCGTCTCCGAAATCGTCGAGATCGAGCGCGACGCGGCGCGTGGCTTCGTCGGCGCGGTCGCGGCGCGGACAGAGACCAATCTCGGCTTCCCGCTCCTCGGCGTCGTAGCGGCGCGGCGGGTCGATGTCGGCGACGTGGCGCGGAAGGGCGAGGTGCTGGCCCGGCTCAACCCGGAAGACCTCGAAGCCGATCTTCGCGCGGCGGAGGCCGGCGTCGCCGTCGCCGCCGCCCAGCTCCGCTCGGCGGCGGACGCGCAGGCCCGCGCCAAGGAGCTCTACGCTCGGGCGACCGACAGCAAGGCGCGGCTCGAAGACGCCGACCGCGCCCTCGCCGCCGCCGAGGCCGGGCGCGCGCAGGCCGAGGCCGCCCTCGCGCAGGCGCGGGACCGGCTGTCCGACGCGACGCTCCGCGCCCCCTACGACGGGGTGGTGACGGCGGTCTTCGCCGACCCGGGCGCGACGCTTTCGGCCGGCGAGCCGATCCTCCGCCTTGCGGCGACGGACCGGCTGGAGGTCGAGATCGACGTCTCCGAGCGGGATCTCGCCCGGCTCGACCCCGGCGCGCCCTTCGAGATCGCGCTCATCGCCGCCCCGGAGGTGACCTTCGCCGGAACGCTGGACCGGGTGGACCCCGAGGCCGGCCGCAGCACGCGGACGCGGCGGCTCCATCTCAGCCTCTCGGCGCCCCCCATCGGCGTCCGGCTGGGCGCGCTCGTCCACGCCCGGCTCGCCGCCGGCGCGGAGGCGGCGATGAGCCTGCCGCTCTCGGCCGAAAGCGCGCCGGCGGTCTGGGTCGTGGAGCGGCCGGCGGGGACGGTCCGCCGCCGCGCCGTCACGCTCGGCGAGCGGATCGGCGACGAGGTGCGGATCGAGAGCGGCCTCGCGCCCGGTGAGGAAGTGGTGGTGAAAGGCGTCCATTCCCTCGAGGACGGGCGCCGCGTCGGGCGGAGGATCGGCGAATGAGCGGGTTCAACTTGTCCGACTGGGCGCTCAGGCGGCGCTCCTTCGTCTGGTTCCTGATGATGCTCTCGATGCTCGCGGGCGCGCTCGCCTATGTCGAGATGGGCCGGGAGGAGGACCCGAGCTTCTCGATCAAGACGATGATCGTCTCCGCCGGCCTACCCGGCGCGGACGTGGCCGAGACGCTGACCCAGGTCACCGAGCGGATCGAGAAGAAGCTGGCGGACCTGCCGGAGCTCGACTTCACCCGCTCCGTCACCCGGCCCGGCCAGGCGATCGTCTATGTCGAACTGCGCCAGGACACGAAGCCCGGCGAGCTGCCGCGGATCTGGCAGGACGTGCGGAACATGATGGCCGACATCCGCCCGGATTTCCCCGCCGAATTCGCCGGCTTCCAGTTCAACGACGAATTCGGCGACGTCTACGGCAACATCTACGCCTTCCTCTCCGACGGCTTCACCTGGCGCGAACTGCGCGACCACGCCGAGACTGTGCGCCGCCTCGTGCAGCGGATGGACGACGCCGGGAAGGTCGAGCTCTTCGGCCTCCGCGAGGAGGTGATCTATCTCGAATTCGACACCGCCCGCCTCGCCGCGCTCGGCCTCAACCAGCAGGCCGTGCAGGCGACGCTGGCGGCGCAGAACGCCATCGTCCCCTCGGGCGTGATCGACGCCGATGGCGAGCGCGTGCTGGTCCGGCTCGGCGGCGCCTTCACCGGCGCGGACAGCCTCGAGGAGATCAACCTCCGGGTGGATGACCGTTTCTTCCGCCTCGCCGACGTCGCCACGATCCGGCGCGGCTATGAGGACCCGCCGGAGTCGATCTTCCGCTATGACGGGCAGGAGGCGCTCGGCATGGCGGTCGGCATGCGGGCCGGCGCCAACATCCTCGAATTCGGCGCCGCGCTCGACAGGCTGATCGCCGAGGCGCAGGCCGAAATGCCGGTCGGCGTCGAGATCCGCAAGGTGGCGGACCAGCCCCATGCGGTGGACGAGGCGGTGGGCCATTTCCTTCGCGCTTTCGTCGAGGCGATCCTGATCGTCCTCGCGGTCAGTTTCGTCTCTCTGGGCATGCGGGCGGGGCTGGTGGTGACGCTGGCGGTGCCGCTCGTTCTCGCGATCACCTTCGTCATCATGCACCAGTACGGGGTGACGCTGCAGCGCATCTCGCTCGGCGCGCTCATCATCTCGCTCGGCCTCCTGGTGGACGACGCGATGATCGCCATCGAGACCATGGTCTCCCGGCTCGAACACGGCGAGACGCTTGTCCAGGCCGCCTCTTACGCCTGGACCTCCATCGCCTTCCCGATGCTTTCGGGCACGCTGGTGACGGTGGCGGGCTTCATCCCGATCGGCTTCAACAACTCGGCGGCGGGCGAGTTCACCTTCTCGCTCTTCGTTGTGATCGCGGTCTCGCTCACCGTTTCATGGCTGGTGGCGGTGCTCTTCACGCCGCTTCTCGGCGTCTCCTTCCTGCCGAAGACGATGAAGGCGCATCACGGCGAAGGCGGGCCGACGCGGCGCGCCTTCCGCGCCCTCCTCAGGGGCGCGATGCGGGCGCGATGGCTGACCATCCTCCTCACCCTCGCCTGCTTCGGCGGCTCGCTCTGGGGGATGCGCTTCGTCGAGCAGCAGTTCTTCCCGAATTCGGACCGGACCGAGCTGATCGTCGATTTCACCCTGCCCCGGAACGCCTCGATCGACGCGACCGTGGTGGCGATGAACCGGATGGAGGCGCGGCTCGCGGGCGACGGCCGCATCGCCTTCTGGTCCTCCCATGTCGGCAAGAGCGCGCCGCGCTTCATCCTCTCCTACGACGTCATCACGCCGCAGCCGAATGTCGGCCAGGTGGTGATCCAGACGCATTCGATCGAGGACCGGGATTCGCTCCGCGCCGATCTCAAGGCGATGGCCGAGACCGAGTTCCCCGGCGTCGACGTCCATGTGAAGCTTCTCGAGATCGGCCCGCCGGTCGGCCGCCCGGTTCAGTATCGGCTGAGCGGGCCCGACATCGACCGGCTGCCCGACCTCGCGCGCGAGCTTCTCGCGCTGATGGCGGAGGACGACCGGCTCGAGGCGATGGTGATGGACTGGGGCGAGCCGGCCCGCGTCGTCCGCGTCAATCTCCTGCAGGACAAGGCGCGCCAACTCGGCGTCACCTCGCGGGACATCGCGACCGCGCTGAACGAGATCTATGACGGCGCCGCGGTGACGCAGCTCCGCGACGACAATTACCTCATCGACATCCTCGCCCGCGGCGACGAGGCGGCGCGAAGCTCCGTCGAGCGGCTCGAAAGCCTCCAGATCGGCGCGACCGGCGGCATGGGCGTGCCGCTGAGCGCCCTCGCGACCTTCGAATACGGCGTCGAGCAGCCGATGGTGAACCAGCGCAACCGGATGCCGACCGTCACCGTCAAGGCGGCGGTGGCGACGAAGGACCAGCCCGCGACGGTCGTCGCCGCGCTCTCGGGCCGGGTCGCCGAATTCGCCGCCGCGCTGCCGCCCGGCTACCGAGTGGAGCTGGGCGGCACCGTGGAGAAAAGCACCGAGAGCCAGGGGCCGATCGCCGCCGTGGCGCCGCTGATGATCCTCGTCATCCTCCTTCTCATCATGGTGCAGATGCAGGGCTTCCGGCTCACCTTCATCGTGCTCTGCGCGGCGCCGCTCGGGCTGATCGGGGTGGTGGCGGCGCTCCTCCCCTCCGGCGCGCCGCTCGGCTTCGTCGCCATTCTCGGCGTGCTCGCGCTGGCGGGCATCCTGATCCGAAACTCGATCATTCTCGTCCACGAGATCGAGGTGCTGCGGCGGAAGGGCGAGAGCGCCTGGCGCGCGGTCTTTCTCGCCAGCGACAGCCGGGCGCGGCCGATCCTCCTCACCGCGGCGGCGGCGAGCCTCGCGCTCATCCCGATCTCGCGGCAGATTTTCTGGGGCCCGATGGCCTATGCGATGATGGGCGGCATCATCGCCGGCACGCTGATCACGCTCTTCTTCGTGCCGGCGCTCTATCTCGCCGTCTTCCGGGTCAAGCCGGATGAAGGGCCGATGGCGGAGATCGCCCCTTAGGCGCAGAGCGATTTCCTATATATGGAAAATTCCCTGAAATCGGGATTTTTCTGGACATTTTCGCCGACCGGCGCTCTGGTTCCCCCGTTGAGGCACAGGGGGACCGATCAATGCTCCGCACCCGCGCGACAGAGCTCTTCGGCACCGAACGCCCGATCTTCGGCTTCGCCCATTCGGTCGCGGTGACGGCGGCGATCAGCCGGGCCGGCGGGCTCGGGATCTACGGCGCGACGATGGACGAGCCGGAGGAGATCGCGGCGAAGGCGAAGGAGCTTCGCGCCCTCTGCGGCGAGAAGCCCTTCGGGCTCGACCTCCTCCTCCCCTCCTCGGTCGGCGACGAGACGGACCGGTCCAAGGTCCAGGCCGAACTGCCGCAGGGCCACAAGGATTTCGTCGCCGCGCTCGAGACGAAATACGAGGTGCCGCCGCCCAGGGAAAAGGGCTTCTACGGCCGCAATGTCCGCTCCCAGACCCTTTTCAAACGCCAGGTCGAGGCGGCGCTCGCCTCCGAGGCGGACGTCTTCGCCGCGGCGGTCGGCGTGCCGCCCGCGGTGATCGCCGAGGCGAAGGCGGCGGGGAAGACGACCATCGCCCTCGTCGGCGCCCCGAGACATGCCGAAAAGGCCGTCGCGGCCGGCGTCGACGCCCTCGTCGCGCAGGGCTACGACGCCGGCGCCCATACGGGGCGGATCGGCACCTTCTCCCTCGTGCCGCAGGTGGTGGATGCGGCGGGCGGCCGTCCCGTCCTCGCCGCGGGCGGCGTCGGCCACGGGCGGCATCTGGCGGCCGCGCTCGCGCTCGGGGCGGAAGGGGTCTGGCTCGGCACCGCCTGGCTCACCGCGGCGGAGCACCGGCTCGACGAGATCACGCTGAAAAAGCTCCTCGCCGCCGGCTCGGACGACACGGTCATCTCCCGCTCCTATTCCGGCAAGACGCTGCGGATGATCCGCACCGCCTGGTCCGAGGAATGGGAGCGGCCGGGCGCGCCGGAGCCGCTGCTGATGCCGTTCCAGCAGGTTCTGATCGGCGATTTCCTCTCGGCCGTGCGGCAACACCGGATCGCCCCGCTGATGTGGGAGGCGGCGGGCCAGTCCGTCGCCTGGTTCAACGAGGTGAAGACGGTGCGGGAGATCATGGACCGGCTGATGGCGGAGGCCGAGACGGCGCTCGCCGCCCTGCCAAGCGTGGCGGAGCCGGCATGACGACGCATCGCCGCGTGATCTGCGAGGCGCTGGAAGGGCCCGGCGCGCTCCGCCTCGTCGAGGCCGAAAGCCGCGCGCCGGGGCCGTGCGAGGTCCGCCTCGCGATGCGGGCGGCGGCGGTCAACTTCCCCGATCTCCTGATGACGCGGGGCGGCTATCAAGCGAAGCCCGACCTCCCGTTCTGCCCCGGCCTTGAAGCCGCTGGCGTGGTGCTCGAAGTTGGCGCGGAGGTCGAGGGTTGGCGCGTCGGCCAGCGCGCCATCGCCCTCACCGGGCCGCACCACCCGGCCTTTTCGGAGGAGATCACGCTTCCCGCCGCGCTCCTCCTCCGCCCGCCGCCCTCGCTGAGCGAGGCGGAGGCGGCGGCGCTCCATGTCTGTCACTGGACCGCACTCCACGCGCTCTGGCACCGGGGGCGGCTGGCGCGGGGGGAGGCGCTCGCCGTCCTCGGCGCGGCGGGCGGCGTCGGCCTCGCCGCGGTGCAGATCGGCGCCGCGATGGGCGCGCGGGTCGCCGCGGTCGCGCGCGGCGCGGCGAAGGCCGAGGCGCTCCGCGCCGAAGGGGCGGAGATCGTCATCGACCCCGAGCGGGAGGACTTGCGCGCCGCGCTGAAAGCCTTCGGCGGCGGCGGCATCGACGTGGTTCTCGACCCGGTCGGCGGCGCGATGTTCGAGCCGGCGCTCCGCGCGCTCCGGCCCGAAGGGCGCCACCTCGTCATCGGCTTCGCCGCCGGGGCGCCCGGCGCGCTCGCCGCCAACATCGCGCTCATCAAGCAGATCGAACTGATCGGCGTACGCGCCGGCGAATTCGGCCGCCGCCATCCGGGCAAGATGCTCGCCGGCCATGCCCGGCTGACCCGCTGGATCGAGTCGGGCCGCTTCCGCCCCCGCATCCACGCCGCATACCCGCTCTCCCGCGCCGCCGACGCGCTCCGCGCGCTCGAAGGCGGCGGCGTGCTCGGCAAGATCGTCGTCGTTCCGGACTGAGAGGCCAGGATGGATTTCGCCCCAAGCCCCGAAGCGGCGGAGATCGCCGCCCGCGTCGAAGCCTTCTTCGCGGAGGAGGTGCTGCCGCGGAACGCCGAATGGCGCGCCCATGACGGGCCGGGGGACCCGCCCTTCCTCGCCGGCCTTCGCGCCAAGGCGCGCGAGGCGGGGCTCTGGAACCTCGGCTTGACGTCGCTGCCGGAGGGGGCGCCGGGCCGGCCGCTCCCCAACCTCGCCTTCGCTGGGGCGGCCGAGATCATGGGCCGGCTGCCCTGGGGCTCGATCGTCTTCAACGCGCATGCGCCCGACCTGCCGAACATGATCACCCTCCGCGACGCCGGGACGGAGGAACAAAAGGCGCGCTGGCTCATGCCGCTCCTCCGCGGCGAGACGCGCTCCGCCTTCGCGATGACGGAGCCGGCCGTCGGCTCCTCCGACGCGCGCAACATCGCGCTCCGCGCGGAGCGGATCGCCGGGGGCTGGCGGCTCACCGGCCGAAAATGGTTCGCCTCGGGCGCCAGCCACCCGGATTGCGCCTTCATCATCGTCGTCGGCGCGACCGGCGAGCCCGGCGGGCGCGGCGCCCACAGCGCCTTCATCGTGCCGACCCGCACGCCGGGCATGGAGGTGGTGCGGGAGCTTCGCTTTCTCGGCTACGCCGAAAAGCCGACGCCGGGCGCCGAGATCACCTTCGACGGCGTCGAGATCGGCGAGGATGCGCTCCTCGGCCGCGAGGGCGGCGGCTTCGAAGTGGCGCAGACCCGGCTCGGCCCGGCCCGTGTCCACCACGCGATGCGGTCGATCGGCCTCGCGGAAGTGCTGATCGACCTGATGAAGGCCCGCGCCGCCGAGCGGAAGACTTTCGGCCGCGCCCTCGCCGAATACGACACGGTGCAGGGCTGGATCGCCCGTTCCCGCGTCGAGGTGGAGCAGGCGCGCCTCCTCGTTCTCCGCGCCGCCTGGAAGCTGGACCTTCGGGGCCACGCCGCCGCCTGGGGCGACGTCTCGGCGGTCAAGGTCGCGCTCCCCGCGATGCTGCAGGGCATCTCCGATCGCGCGGTGCAGCTTTTCGGCGCCATGGGCGGGACGGACGACACGCCGATCCACGCCGCCTACGCCTGGGCCCGCGCCTTCCGCATCTTCGACGGGCCGGACGAGGTGCACCTGAGGCAGATCTTCCGACAGGAGCCGCCGGCGCCCTGGTCGGTCGCCGAGAGCCCCTACATCACCGCGGGCCGCCGATGAGCGAGGCGCCGCCGCTCCGCACCCTCGCCCGCGGGCTCGAACTCCTCGGCGCGGTGGAGCGCGCCTCGCGCCCGCCGAACCTGACGGAACTCGCCGCCGAGTTGGGCGAGGCGCCTTCGGCGGTCCACCGGATGCTGAAGACGCTGGAAGGCGCCGGCCGCATCGCCCGGCCGGGCTGCGGCAAGCGCTACGCCGCGCCGGGCGGGGCGCTGGCCGGGGCGCGCGCGCTTATCGCCCTTCTCCGCGCGCTCTCCGAGGCGGGCGGGCCGGCGGCGGAGGCGGCGCTCTCGGAGGCGGCAGGGCCGGAGACGCCCGCGCTCCTCGCCCTTCTCGCCGCGGAGGGGCTGGCGGAGCCGGCCGGCGCCGGGCGCTGGGCGCTCTCGCCGCGCTTTCTCGCCCTCGCCCGGCCGCTCCTGTCCGGCGACGCGGCGCGGCGGCTCCGCCCTATGATGGAGCGGCTGAGAGACCGGACCGGGGAGACGGTCGGCCTCCTCATCCGCGCCGGCCGCTCCCAGGTGCTGACCGCCCTCGCCCCCTCGCGGGAGGCGATCCGCTTCTCCCCGGCGATCGGCGATGTCTGGCCGCTCCACCGCGGCGCCGGCGGCAAGGCGCTCCTCTCCGCCCTGCCGCCCGCGGACCGCGAGGCGATCCTCGCCGCGCTGATCGCGGAAGGGGAGGAATTCGACGCCGCCCGCCTCCGCGCCGAGGTCGCCGCGGCGGCGGAGCGGGGCTTCGCGATGTCGGTCGGCGAACGGCTGCCGGGGGCCGGCGCCGTCTCCGCCCCGGTTCCGGGGAGCGGCGGCGACGCGGTGGTGACGATCACCTTCCCCGCCTTTCGCGCCCCCGAGGACCGGATGCGCGCTTATGGCGGGTGGCTCGTCGAGGAGATGGCGGCGCTGGCGGGATAGCGAGAAGCGGCGGCATCAAGACGGCCCGGGCTGGGGAACCGGCGCTATCGCGGCAAGAGGGGCGAGAGATCCTCGCCCGGTCGCGGCTGCAACGCCTCCCAGCAGCCGGTCGCCTGCAGGAGCGGGTCGAGCCGCGCCCGCGCCTCCGCCGGCAGCGCCGCCATCTCCCCCTTCAGCGCCCCGAGGCTGCGGAGCCGGTAGATCGGCCCAAGCCCCTTTGGCTTCAGGTCTCGTCGCGGCTCGAATTCGAGCGCGAAATCCATGCCGAAGGGCCGGAGGCGGAGCGTTCCAGGGGCCCCGGCCTCGACGAGATCGGCGAGCGCGGCGGAATAGGCGAGGTGCGTCTCGCCGATCAGCCTGAGGAGGTCAGGCAGGATCGCCGGCCAGTCCTCCGCCCATTCGCCCTCGACGCCGGAGAGGTCGTCGAGGCTCTGCACCCACTGGAAGCAGCGCGGCGCCCGCGCCTTCATCGCCGCGCTTTCGGTCGGGTCCACGGCGAGCTGGCTGAGCGGGCCGAAGAGGCCGAAATCGCCGAAGCTCGGCCGGGCCCCGAAGAGGAACATCCGCGCCTCCAGCATCCGCTCCACCAGCGCCTCGATCCGCGCGCAGGTCTCGCGCCAGACCGGCCGGTTCGTCTCGTCGCCGCAGATGACGCCGCGCGCCCGCCGCTGCCGGGCCGAGAAGGCGGCGACGCGCTCGTCGAACGCCGCCGCCGGCATCGGCCCGAGCCAGGCCGAGAGCTGCCGCCGCGCGCAGAAATTCGCCTCCTCGTCGGTGGACCAGCGGTTGTCGAACATGGCGTAGACAAGCCACTCGTCCGCGAAATCCTCGATCAGCCCGGCGAGGAAGGCGGCCGCCGGGTCCGGCGGCGCAAGCGAGCGGCCGTCGCCGGCGAACCGGCGCTCGAACGTCCGGAGGATCGGCGTCGAATCCGCGAGATAGCCGCCCTCCGGCGCCTGCAGCACCGGGATCATCCCCTTGCCCGCCTCCGCCAGCTCGCCGCCCGAACCGAGATAGCCGGTCGGCGTCATCCAGAGATGCGGGACGCGCCGATGACGGAACGCCGCCCGGAGCTTCAGCGAATAGGGCGAGCCCGGCCCGCCCAGAAGCCGCCAGACGCCGCTCACTGGTCATCCGCCCAGACCCGGCGCCCCGCCTCGAGCCGGGCGGCCGAGGTCTCGTAGAGCGCCTTCGAGACATAGGGCCGAAGCTCCTCCGCCCGCTTGCGGCAGAGCTCGGCCTTCAGCGCGCGGGCCTCGATC
Source organism: uncultured Paracoccaceae bacterium (assembly GCA_937952085.1). Lineage (GTDB taxonomy): Bacteria > Pseudomonadota > Alphaproteobacteria > Rhodobacterales > Rhodobacteraceae > Pikeienuella. The sequence goes on from CALFYQ010000166.1 coordinate 21,590, forward strand.
AGGTCCGCCGCGTCCCCTGGCGCGAGGGCGAGCAGATCGACGACATGGAGGGCGAGTTGCGTCTCCCCCTCCGCGGCGAGCGCGCGGGCCCGGGCGAGGACGGCGCTCCGGTCGGCGATGGCCGAGAGCGCGGCGGCGGCGGCCTCGTCGGGTCGCGCCGGGTGGAGGCTGGTCGGGTTCCGGTCCCACCAGCCGTTCTCCTCCCGCCAGAGGTCGCGGACGATGTAGGAGATCGCGCCATAGCGCTCCCGCATCCAGGGCTGATCGAAGAGCGCGGCCGGCGGGTCGATGTCGTGGACGATGTCGATCTCGCCCATGCCGCGATTCATCCGCTCGACCACCTCGCGGCGGAGCCAGCGGAGCCCCTCGGCGGAGCCGACGAGATGCTGGCGCACCTCCTCCTCGCCCTCGACGATGCGGCCGAATTCCGGGACCAGCCGGCGCGCGCCGAGCGCCGCGAGCCGCTCCAGCGTCTCCGCCCAGCGGATCGTCAGGCGGAGCGTGCGGAGCGGCGTGCCGATGTTAGGGATCGTCGTGCCCGGGAAGGCGGCGCCGGCCCAGAGCGTCCCCTCCTCGGGAATCCAGACCGCCATCGCGTCGTCGGTCTCCGAGGGCGCGGCGAGGAGGCGGATCTCCGGCGCGCCTTCGAGGACGTGTTCGGTCTCGAAGGTGACGGTCGGGTCGCGCAGCGCCACGCTCGGCCGGCTGAGGCGGAATTGCGGGAACTGGTTGGCGTTGAGCCGCCGCTGCAGCCCCTCGGTCTCGCGATAGCGGGCGTAGCGGCGCGGGAGATTGGCCTGGGCGATCAGCGCCGGCCCCGGCTCGCCCCGCTCCGCCGCATGGGCGAGCCAGTCGGCGACGCCGTCATTGTAGCCGCCATGGCCGTGGCTGTAGCAGATCGCGCGGACCGGCGCGTCGGTCCATGCGCGGAGCTCCCGAATCATCCTGGCGGTGACGCCGCCGCCCGGCCCGGCGTCGATCATCACGACGCCCCGCTCGGTCAGGATCGCGATCGAGGCGCCCTGCCCCGGCAGGATCAGCAGCCGGTCGGAAAGGCGCTTCAACCCCTCCGACGGCGACAGCACCTTGCGGTCCCCCGCGCGCGCGTCGTCCCGCATCGTTTGCCTCCATCCAGGCTGTCATTGTAATGTGTATATATTACAAACTGGCGTGCTGCGCGCAATCCACCTTCCGGCGCGAATGCCCGTTGATTCTCCAAGAGAATCCGTTTTCGCAATTGCAGCATTGGGATTTTCCACGCGCCGACGGGCAGGAGCTAGTCGCGGTTTCGCGACCTGAGTGAGACGATTTTTGATTGACTACCATTAATTCATGTGGCCTATGCCCGGGACAAGATGCGGGGCTGCGCGCCTGCACGGGAGGAGACATGATTACTGATTGGGCCCGCCGCGCGGCGCTCGCGCTCGGAGTCGCGCTCGCGTTCCAGGCGCTCTCGACCGCCTGGCACGGGATGTACGACCCGGCCTGGCACCGCACCCTCGTCTTCGCCGCCTGCGCGCTCGCCGTCGTGCTGCACGACCCGCTGGCGGCGCGGCTCCGGCTCTCCGGCGCCGCCGCCGCGCTGGCCGCCCTGGTGGACCTGGCGATCGTCGCGATCATCGCGCTCGGAATCCAGCGCTTCCTCGCGGCGCAGGACAACCTCGCCAACATGCTGGCGGACTTCTCGCGCGAGGATCAGTTCATCGCGCTCGGCGCGCTCATCGCCACGCTGGAGCTGACGCGGCGCGAATTCGGCCTCGGCCTCGCCCTCGTCGCCGCCGCGGCGCTCGCCTACTGCCTCTGGGGCGAGGCGCTGCCGGGCGTGCTCCAGCATGCCGGTTTCTCGCTTTCGCAGATCGTCGAGGGCATGTGGTACGGCTTCCAGGGGGTGTTCGGCCTGCCCGCCTCGGTGGTGATCGAGCTTCTCTTCATCTACATCGTCTTCGGCATGATCTTGGAGGCAACCGGGGCCGGCGCCGCGCTCATCAAGATCGCCGTCCGCGTCACCGGCCGGGTGCCGGGCGGCGCGGCGCATGCCGCGATCCTCGCCTCGGCGCTCTTCGGCACGATGTCGGGCTCGGTGACGGCCAATGTCGCCGGCACGGGCACCTTCACCATCCCGATGATGAAGAAGAAGGGCTTCAGCCCGGAATTCGCAGGCGCCGTCGAGGCCGCCGCCTCCACCGCCGGGCAGTTCATCCCGCCGGTGATGGGCGCGGTCGCCTTCATGCTCGCGCAGCTCACCGGCACCAATTACCTCCTCGTCTGCGCCGCGGCGCTGGTGCCGGCGGCGATCTACATGATCGCGCTCTTCACCTCCGTCTATCTCGAGGCGAAGCGGCTCGGCATCAAGGCGGACGACCCGCGGGACCTGCCGAAGCTGACGCGCGCCGATCTCTACGCCTCGCTCATGTTCGCGGTTCCGGTCGCCACCGTGATGGCGGTGATGATCTCCGGCCGCTCGCCGGCGCTGGCAGGCTTCTGGGCCTCGGCCGCGGCGATCCTGCTCGGCTTCCTCTTCAATCCGGAGCTTCGCGCACGGCCCTTCATGCTGATCGAGTCGCTCGCCAGGGGCGGCATGGCGGGCGCGAAGATCATGGTGGCGGTCGGCGCGATCGGCGTCGTCGTCGCCGCGTTCAACCTGACCGGGCTCGGCCTCAGCTTCTCGCAGTCGATCGGCGGGCTCGGCTCCGAGAGCCTGCTGCTCAGCCTGATCCTGACGGCGGCGGCCTGCCTTGTCCTCGGCATGGGGATGCCGACGCTGCCGGCCTATCTTATCATCGTGCTGGTGATGGGCCCGGCGCTCCAGGCGCTCGGCGTCTCGCGGCTGGCGGCGCACATGTTCGTGCTCTACTTCGCCGTCCTTTCCGCGATCACGCCGCCGGTCGCGCTCGCCGCCTTCGCCGCCGCACCGATCGCCGGCGCGAACCCGATGCGGATCGCGATGTCATCGCTCCGGCTCACGCTGGTCGGCTTCATCGTGCCCTTCATCTTCATCTACAACCCGTCGCTCCTCCTCGTGGTGGACTTCTCCGCGGGCGATTTCGCGGTCGGCCTCGCGCGGATGCTGGGCCTTGTCTGGGCGCTCGGCGCGGGCTTCGCGGGCTACGGGATCGGCGGGCCGCTGACGCCGGCAATGCGCGCCGCCTATCTCGGCGCCGCCGCGATCCTCCTCTTCCGAAATACGGGCGCGGACCTTGCCGGTCTCGCCCTCCTCGCGGCGCTTGCGGCGGTGCAAGTCCGCCGGCGCGCAGCCCCCCTCGCCGGAGACAGCCGATGAACAAACCCGAAGGGCGCCTTTCGGCGCCGGACCTCCACGCCCTCGCGGAGGAGGCCTATACCTACCTGACGCCGCTCGTGACGCTGGAGACCTTCCGCCGCCGCCGCATCGCGAACGGCGCGATGGGCCAGGTGCTGCATGCGAGGAAGCTGCTGCACCACCGGAGCCGGCAGATCACCACGCCGAACAACGACACGCTCTATTCCGATTTCTGGCTCGATCTCCGCCGCGGGCCGGCGCGGGTGCGCATTCCGGGGACCGGCGCGCGCTATTTCAGCCTGATGCTGATGGACGCCTTCACCAACTGCATCTCGATCCCCGGCACCCGGACGACGGGGACCGAGGCGGTGGAGTTCACGCTGATCGGCCCCGACGCATCCGGCGAGGGCATCTCCGGCGAGATCGTCCGCTCGCCGACGGCCATGCTTTTCGGGCTCGCCCGCATCCTCGTCGACGACGCGGCGGACCTGCCGGCCGGCCATGCGATCCAGGACGCCATCGAGCTTGACGCGCCGGAGCATGACGGCGCCGAGGGTCCGCTGATCGAGCGGAACGCGCCCTGGGACCAGTTCCTCGCTGAAGGCTCGCGGCTTCTCCGCATCAATCGGCCGCCGCTCGCGGACCTCGCCCTCCTGCGCCGGCTCGCGCCGCTCGGGATCGGGCCGGACATCGCGTTCGATCCGGCGCGGTTCACGCCCGAGGAGGCCGAGGCGATCGCCGCCGGCCTCGCCGCCTCCGCCGCGCGGATCGCCCGCATCCAGACCTCGCTCAGCAAGAGCGGCAAGGGCTGGGTCTGGCCGCGCCGTAATCTCGGCCGGTATGGCGAGGACTATTTCCTCCGCGCGGTGGTCGCGGTCGGCGGGCTCGGCGCGTTGACGCTGGAGGAGGCGACCTATCTCCGCTGCGGCGGCGTCGGCGGGGAGCCCTTCGACGGCGCCCGCCTCTGGCGGCTCCACTTTCCGGCCGGGCGCGATTTGCCGGTGGACGGGTTCTGGTCGCTCTCGATGTACGAGCCGACGCCCGAGGGCGAGTTCTACTTCGCCGAGAACCCGATCGCCCGCTACGCGATCGGCGACCGGACCCCGGGGCTGAAGCGCAACGCCGACGGCTCGCTCGACATCTGGATGAGCCACGCGCATCCCGGCGCCGAGCGCGAGAGCAACTGGCTGCCGGCGCCGCCGGGGCCGTTCCACCTCTTCCTCCGGGCCTATCTGCCGCGGCTCGAGCTGATCGAGGGCCGCTTCCCGATGCCGGAACCCGAACTCGCCGCCTGAAACGAACCAGAACACAGGAGAGAAACGCCGTGACCTTCGCCCTGACCAGACGCGCCGCGCTCGGCTTCGCCGCCGCCGCGCTCGTCGCCGGGCCCGCCCTAGCGGATACGACGAACCTTCGGGTTCACACCGCCAATCCGGGCTCGTCCTCCTTCGTCTATACGACGACCTTCCAGAAGATCGCGCAGCGCGAACTGCCGGTGAAGTTCAACGTCACTTCGGGGATGACCTCGACGCGCTCGACCCTCGACGCGGCGCGCGGGCAGGTCGATCTCTACATCTCCGCCCCGGCGATCAACCACTTCATGCAGACCGGGACGGCGATGTTCAAGGACATGGCCGACGCGCCGGAACTCGCCAAGAACCTTCGGGCGATGGTGAATTTCCCGCTCGGCCCGTACCACGTCATCACCTACGCCGACAGCGGCATCACCAAACTGGAGGACATCAAGGGCCGCCGGGTCTTCCTTGGCCCGCCGGGGGGCGCGGCCACCACGGTCGGCCTCGCCATCGTCGAGAGCGCGACGGGCTTCAAGCCGGACGTCGATTACGAGCAGGCGAAGCTGGACTGGAGTTCGGGCAACCAGGCCTTCCAGGACCGGCAGGTGGACCTCGCGATCATCCCGACCGAGTTGCCATCGGCGAACATCCAGCAGTTCGCCCTGCTCGACAAGATCCGCCTGATCACGATCCCCGAGCCGGCCTTCGAGATCGCGCCGCTGCAGCAGATGGTCAGACTGCCGGGCCGCACGATCGACCGCATCGCGCCGAATGTCTACGGCGAGAACCAGGT